>JAHHJO010000050.1:0-7649 GCA_018680275.1 Bacteroidia bacterium | reverse complement strand
AGTTGTGATCGACTCATACCCAGACTCTGACATAATTCATATATACCGAAATCTTCATCTTGCAAATGATCTACCAATTTCTGTGAAACATCTCGTAGGAATAGGTCTTCTTTTTTAAATAACAACTTTTCATTTTTAGTATGAAGTTCCAGTTGTGTTAGAAGTGTTGTATACCTTTCTTGTAGTGACTTACGCAGTGCAGTTAACTTATTTATTCTTACAAATAGCTCTTTACGGTTAAAAGGTTTAATGAGATAGGCGTCAGCACCAGCTTCCAAGCCTGTTATTCTCGAATGCTGATCACCTTTTGCTGTAAGTAGCACAACAGGAATATGACTTGTACGCAGATCATTTTTAATTTTTTCGCATAAAGTAAAACCATCCATTTTAGGCATCATCACATCACTGATAATCAGGTCAGGAACAATAGTGATAGCTTTTTCAAATCCTTCAAGACCATTAACGGCCTCTATTACTTGATATTCGTCAGATAATAATGACTTGAGGTAACGTAAGACATCAGAATTATCTTCTATAATGAGTATAGTTAGGTTTTCTTCAAATGAAGAGGGTTGTTCCAGATTGTTTTCTACAACTTGATCAATAGTGATATCGGATGTTGCTTGTTTTAAAGTTGGTTGTATTTGTCCGAAGGCTTCTTTATTTCTAATAGGTAAAAAGACGGTAAATGTAGATCCTTCATGCGGTTTACTTTCTACTTTAATCTTTCCTTTCAATAGATTAACCAATTCCTTGGTTAAAGCAAGTCCCAGTCCTGTACCTTCTGACAGCCCTGAATATTCATCCACCTGGTAGTACCTGTTGAAAATTTTTGGCAGATGATCTTTAGAAATACCCACACCTGAATCCGCTATCCTGATAACAAGCATTTTATCAAGACCTTTTCCTGTCTTGAACACTGTAACTCGTATACATCCTCCCTGAGGTGTGAATTTTATGGCATTTGTTAAAAGATTTGAGATAATATCCTGGATTTTTTCAGAATCAAAATCCATTTGAATTTTATCCGGATTTGCAGAAAATTTAAGTTCGATGCTTTTTTCTTTTGCATAGGAGTGAAATGATTCCACTAGAAATTTAATGTATTCAATAACATCGTCTTGCATCATATTGATAGCGACAGCAGCTGCTTCCAATTTTGACAGACTGAGCATTTGATTAGTCAGGTTGAGCAGTTTTTTTCCACTACGTATGATCATACTAAATCCTTCATTTGACACCAAATTTTTTTCATTTGCTTTAATTTGCTCAGCTACCCCAAGGATGATAGTAAGTGGTGTTCGAAATTCATGAGTGATATTGGTATAGAAATTCGTTTTAAATTCATCTAATTCCTGCATCCGCTTTTCCTTGTCCAATTTTATCTTTTCTAATTGCCAATTATAATAATATAGTGCTGCAAATATTGTAATGACTCCATTTAGGAATCCTATGAAATAGTGAAATATCAGGTAACTTGGAGAGGTTTGAGGTTGTATGATTGTAACACCGCTCATCAAAAACAGATATAGTAATATGACAAATAAAGCCCGTTTTTTATTTGGCAAGGTCAAGGCATAGATTGGTCCGATAAGACCTATAAAAACGGGACCTCCAGCAAGAAGTAATCCCCCCATCAGATATACTTTTACAGAAGAAATAACCACAATGCCTATTTGTGTCACTAGAGCATATAATTCTATCTGTTGTCTGTAAAAATGAAAAAAGGTAAGATTTCCCAGGAGAGCCACAAGAAATATGATATTCATAATGAAAATTCCATTGCCGGCTTGAAATCCAATTACAACACTCCCTAATAGTAAAATTGGAAGTCCGACGACATGTACTACCCACCATATTATTTTTATCAATACAGTTTGCTCATCATCACCTGGATAGTAAACATAACTGGTCAACCATTCATTCAATTTATGAAAATATGGCCTCATTCATTCAGGAATTTTTTTAAACAACTGAATAGTAATCTTATGCTTAATTCTAACTTAATTTGAAAAGAAAGTAAGAATGATTCTGAATCTATAAATAGTCTTTTATGTATCAAAATACTCTTTTATGAAAGAATATTAAGACAGGGATTGAGAATAAGCAATGATTGGAATCATCCGAAACCTTGATTCATTCACTTATTCAGTTTACCTGAATAATAAAATAAGAATGTTGCAACAAGTAGTTTAACTGAGTGTATTATGAAAGCAAAGAATGATTTGCTAATGATAAATCCTTGATCTGAAAATGTAATGGAAAAAGAGAAATTGAAATATTCAATTCGATATCTGTATTAGTTATTTCAATAATTGATAATTAGGTATTTGATCTTAAGTGTCTCAGGATTTAGATATTATACCTAGAAATATCTCAATTATTAATAAACTCCTCCACATCCGGACAATTGATATAGTCCTTGTCAAATTCGATATAAGTATCTTTAAGTTTCTCCTCAATCCATTTTCCAAAATATTCAGCCTTCTTGCTCTCTTTTGCAAATTTCTGAATCTTGGTGTAATCCAGATCGAGGCTGGCTCGATGAGGACGGGTTTTTGATATGAGCTTGACGATCCTGTAGTAAGTTTCCCCGGTAGGCAGGGGATATTCAAGCGGTTGTGAGATGTCTCCGATGTCCATGTCTTCAATGGCAAAATATATCTCCGTAGGAAGTTCTGCTGTTTCAAATATTGTTTTGCCGGTATTCGGGTTTTGCACAGAACCATTATTATGATAACTTGGAACATCCTCAAGAGAATATTTTTTTACGGCCTGTGAAAAAGAGATCTTGTTATTTTCGAGGTCGACTTTTATAGAATCAAGTTTAATCCTTGCGCTATCTCTGTCTGCTTCGGTTATTTCCGGTTTAATGAGGATGTGTTTGACTCTCAATTTATTTCCTCTCCGTTCACTGACCGCCATGATATGAAAACCAAATTCAGTCTCTACCGGTTCTGACAATTCATTGAGATCCAGAGCATATGCAGTGGCCTCAAATTCCTGGACAAAAGTTCCTCTTTCGGCAAATCCAAGATCTCCGCCCCTGTTGCCTGACCCGGGGTCATCTGAGAACTTTTTAGCCAATTCTGCAAAATCTTCACCTTCTAAAATTTTCTTTCTCAGGTCAAGTATTTTCTTCAGTGCCCTGGTACGTTCTTCCTTATTCACTTCCGGTTTAACAACTATTTCTGAAATCTCTACTTCAGCATTGAGGTATGGAATACTGTCTACGGGAATTCCACTGAAGAATTCCTTTACTTCTTTTGGTGTGATATCAACTTCGGTCATAACCTGGTTCTGCATTCTTTCTGCCAGCATTTGTCCTTCCAGGTCTTCCCTCAGGTTATCACGCATTTCATTGATTGTCATACCATAATATTCCTCGAAAAATGCTTCGTCACCATTCATTTGCCGCAACACACCTTCAATTCTAAAATCAAGATTTGCTTCCAGTTCATCTTCAGATACTTCAATACTATCAAGCCTTGCCTGGTGAACGATCAGTTTTTGACCAATTATAGATTGAAATATTTCACATTTGAGATCAGGGTTGAGTCCGCCTGTTTTATCCCTTGCATAGGCAAACTGGCTTTCTATATCTGATAGAAGTATTGTTTCTGTACCAACCTTGCACACGACCTTATCAATGATGAGTTTATCCTGGGATCTGGCAGGAAGGATAAAAATGAATAACAATGCAATGATTATAGTGTACTTCATCAATTTAGCTTTGAATATATTTTGATATTCTTGTTTTTAATTTTCTCTTTAAACAACTCACTTTTCATCCTGGCCAACAAATCTGATGCCCGATTTCTCAATATGCGCTGCCGCAATATATTATAATAAAACCGAACGGGAACTTCTTCTCCGGGATTTACTATTTGCAGGATTTTAACATAATATTTGAAACGTTCATCACTGTAATCGTATTCTTCAGCTTTTTTCAAGGATATCCTGTTGAATAATTGTTCAGGGATCAGTGTTTTTAAATCGGATATATACTGCCAGTGGTCAATATCCAGATGTACGAGTCCGCGTTCTTTAAGTACATATGATCTGATGGCAGGTAGATCTTCAGTTTTCCAAAGTGTATTAAGAGTATCATCAACCTTGTCCAGCTTGATCTTGACCAGAAAGTACCTGGCTATCGGCTCTGATATCGAAAACTCATCTTTATGCTTTTCGAAATAGGAATTCAGTTGATTATTGGTAATGACAGTATCAAGATTGGTTTTTAGAAAAGCTTCTTCATATTGATGGATGAAAAGAGACTTCCTGTAGTCTTCAACCAGCTCTGAAATCTTTTCATCCTTTCTTACATGTTTCCTAGACTCTTCGAATAGAATGTGATCCATTAACCATCCGTCAGTATAATTTTTGATTATACTGACAGAATCTTGTTCAGATCGGGCACTTTGAAGTAATGATTCAATATCTGAGAGGTACAATTCTTCTCCAAATGCAGACGCGAGTAAAGTATCGTCAGTCCTCACTTCCCTGGTTTGCTGACAGGATAAAAAGCAGAGGATTAACAGAGATAGGATTGTCTTCATTTGAATACAATGAATTCCAGCATTTATTTTACCAATGATTTTAATACGCTTTTATTCACTTTAATCGGATAGCTTTTTGTCAGATCTTCTATCCATTTTTTTTCGAGATAGTCCTGATAGTCGGCGATAACATATCCTTTTGCTTCTTCAAGTGTTTTGCCTACCGGATTTACCAATTCAATGAACTTATAAAAAGTACTGGTCGTTTTGTCGATCTTCAATTCAGAAATTTCACCAGATTTGAATTTTAACTCACTGAGAGTTTTGTCATTTTTATCCAGTATCAATTCTTCATATGAAATCTTCATATCCTCTACATCCTTGTATTTGTCAATTATTTTGTCATGATCTTTTTTCTGAGCATACTTATATGTGGATATAAAAGCGGTTTCGTTTTCAGAATCTACCCTGTATTTCATCACTTTCACACGCTGAGGCCATTTATATTTAGAATTGTTTTTGTTGTAATAGGCTCTCAATCCGGTTGTGTCTTTTGAAGCTTTATCCCAGACCTCCTGTTTGGTAATTTCAAAAAGAAGGATTCCTTCACTGTATTCCCTCATCAAAGCTTTGAAGTCAGGATATTTGTTTTCAAGGTTTTTCTCTTCATATTCCATGACTTTTTCGTCAACATATTTTTCATAAAGTTCTGAAACAGCCTGGTCGAAGGTTTTAACCTTATTATATCTCAAACGGTCTTTGACACTTTTCTTTACAAACTGGCCAAAATCATTCAACGTGTGTTTATCACCTCCAAGTTCGAACAACACCTTGTTTTCATCGAATTTTGGAGAAGACCATTTGTAGGTAAAAAACTCGTCATTTAATTGTGTAATAAACTCATCCAGGCTTTCCTGATTACTGACATATCCGGCATCCTGCTTTACATCTTCTATTAATTTCTTTTCTGCAATACTGAATCGATCCTGGTTTGCAATTCTTGCTTTAATTCTCTTCTTAAGCAATTCAATGTTAGAGTCATCTCTTTTGCTTATTCTTTTGATGATATGGTAACCTATTTCAGTTTCCACCGGTTTGGAGTAATCCCCATCTTTTTCCAATGTGAATGCAGCATCTTCAAATATGACATCGTACTGATTGATGGCAAGAAATCCCAGGTATCCTCCTTTACCTTTTGTTTTTGAGTCGTCACTGAATTTTCCAGCCATATTTTCAAAGTTCCGTCCCTGTTGTAAAAGGAAATACACGGAATCGGCCAGTATTTTAGTTTGAGGCAATGTTCTGTTTACACCTTTTTTTCGTAAAAGGATATGTGCCAGTTCAATTTGTCCTCTTGCAGGTCTTCTATTTGTAACCTTGATTATATGATAACCCATTTTGGATTTCACCGGGTTTGAAATTTCACCGGGACTGGTTTCATACATGGCATTTTCAAACTCATAAAAACCGTCAGGTAAAGGCGCGGTATAATATCCCAGGTACCCACCTTTATTTGCAGAGGACCTGTCTTCAGATAGGGTTTTACACATCATGTCAAAAGGTGATCCGGTATCAAGTTTTTTATTGATCTCATTGACCTTCATAAATGCGCCCTGTTTGACATTGTCCGAAGCTTTGGCTTCAGCCGATACGAATATATGACTCACCTCAACATCTTCTTTCATTCTTGTTACCACTTCATCAATAAGACGATCATTGATTTCTTTGTCTTTCAAATAGGATTTAGCCAATTGCTTTCGATATCCTGCCAATTCCTGTTGTAATGTTTTTACAGTATCAAGTCCGACATCTTTTGCTTTGTGAACCTTGAGTTTGAATTTCTTGTACAAGTCAAGGTATTCCTCAATACTTTCTTTAGAATAGTCCGCATCTTTGGCATTGTTCTTTTCATAGATATACTTGAATTCTGATACATGTACTTTTTCATCTCCTATGGAAAACAACACCTTGTCATTCTTTTGAGCATCAAGATGTATACATGTTAAAAAAAGAGCAATTACAAAAAGCAAGCGCATAGTTGAAATTTTTCGCAAAAATAAGAAATGTAGCGTAGGAAAACCGGTCTTAACAATTACTTATGAACGTATATTCTCTTAACGCGCGGGGCAATTCGACTTATGATTTCATAAGAGATCGTTTCAGAGACCTGTGCCAGTTTTTCTACATTGTTCTCATGATCAAATATGATAACTTCATCACCTGGATTTATATTTGAATGATCTGCGATATTTATCATGCATACATCCATGCATATATTTCCAATAATGGGATAATAATTATCGTGAATTCTGACCTTCCAGTTTCCATTGCCCGCCTTCCTCATAAAACCATCTGCATAACCAATGCTGATTACGGCAATAGAAGTTTCTATTTCGGATTTTCCAGCACGGTTATATCCTGTTGTATCTCCCTTTTTAAGCCTTTTAACCTGTAATACATGAGACTTTAATGTATGACTTCGTATTAATTTATTCCTGAGTTCGGATGTTTCATCAATACCATAAAGACCGAGGCCCAGCCGCACCATATCAAACTGGTATTCAGGAAAACGGACAACCCCGCCTGTATTCAGGATATGTTTCATCGGTTTATAATTCAGAGCTGAGCAAATAGCTTCATATCCTGTCAAAAATGTGTTTACCTGTTCATGTGTATGCGAATCATGATCTTCATTTTCGCTGGCTGCCAGATGTGAAAAAACCGATTTTACCTTGATGTTTGTTGCATTCCTCAGCAATCGTATCAAAGCTTCAATATTATCCGGAATGATACCCAGTCTGTTCATTCCGCTTTCAATTTTCAAATGAATTGACAATTCCGAATCCTCGAAAGGTGCATGTTCAATCAATTGTTTAAGCAAGTCCAGGGAATAAACTTCAGGTTCAAGATTGTATTGCCATAATGCATGAAGATTTTTGTTCTGAACATTAAAAATCATCAGCGGGAGTTTGCATTTTGCCTGCCTGATCCTTATCCCTTCATCGATGAGGGCCACCGCGAGGTAATTGATTTTCCTGGATTCCAAAAATCTCGCCATCTGAACAGATCCGCTTCCATATGCTTCAGCTTTTATGACAGCCATTACCTGGGTGTCCTGGTCGAGCAATGATTTGTAGGTCTTCAGGTTAT
>JAHHJO010000335.1:0-3508 GCA_018680275.1 Bacteroidia bacterium | reverse complement strand
ATCCTGGTTTTAAGACCATGCTTTCGGTATTGAATAAATATAACCATGCATTGATCTCTGCAATCATAAATAAGGAAAATGTAAGTGCGTGGATGAACAAGATAAGCTGGCTTCAGTTGGAATATTTCTCTGAAATGATACCAAACGACCTTGTTTCAACCTGGCATTACGGCCTTGAGTCAGATCAATATTACATGAAATTGTCAGGAGCGGGGGGTGGTGGTTTTTTCCTCCTTTTTAACAACTCCCTAGATGCGCTTTCTTTTGACAATAAGCTCCTATCCTTAAAGCTTAGTTCCTTTTAAACAAAGAAAGTCCCATTTGATTAATCCCCTCAAGTTCTTCTTTCCTGGTATGTTGTGCTATGATAAACTTGTATTCTCCCTTTTCGGGAAAATAAAAAGATTCCAACAGGTAAACTTTTATTCTGCATTGGCCACGACGGCATTTACCAGACCACTTGCCGGATTTTTCTGCCAGCTCAATTGATATTTGTTCTTGTGTTCTTTTACCACCTGGAAACGCAGTAATGATCTTCAGATAAAGATTTTGATAAGGATAATAGTCTTCATGGTTTATATCCAGGTGCAAGTCATAGGTGCTCTCAATATCCTCAACCATGACTTTAAATTTGATTGTATCATCATGATTCCAGCTCTCCTCCGGCATTTCCACTATTTCCTTGAAAAAGGGTTTTTCATTACATGCCCAAAGCAAGGAAATCAATATAAAGGGAAGAAGCTTTCTCACTCAAACATTTCTTTCATCCGGGTAAAAAATCCTTTCTGGTGCTTTCCTTCCTGTGGATTAAAGTTTTCTGAACCTCTAAGCTTCTCAAGCATTTCCCTTTCTTCGTCAGTGAGTGTTTTTGGTGTCCAGATATTCACATTGATCAATTGATCTCCCTGGCCTCCATAACCCTGAAGTGGAGAGATCCCTTTTGATCTCAAACGAAATATTTTTCCTGCTGGTGTTCCTGGTGGAATCGTAATTTTAACAGGTTTATCTAGTGTTGGAACTGTTACTGAGGTACCCAATGTTGCATCTGCAAAATTCAGGAAAAGGTCATACATAATATTTTGTCCTTCCCTCGTGAAGTGCTTGTGTTTTTTTTCTTCTATCATAATCAGGAGATCCCCGGAAGGCCCTCCATTCTTTCCGGAATTACCTTTCCCTCTCATCGAAAGCTGCATCCCGTGTTCCACTCCGGCAGGAATATCTATTTCAATCGTTTCCTCCTGGACATGGCGTCCCTCACCTTTACAACTTGTGCACTTGGAGGTTATCCTTTGTCCTGAACCATTACATGTTGGACAAACGGTTGTGGTTTGCATCTGACCAAGGAATGTAGATTTCACCTGCCTTACATATCCAGACCCACCACAAGATCCACATGTTTGAACAGCGCTGCTGTCTTTAGCGCCTGAGCCATTACAACTTGCACATTTACCCTGTTTTTTAACTTTTATTTTCTTCGTAACACCTTTGGCAATTTCCTCAAGGGCAAGAGTAACCTTTATCCTAAGATTAGAACCCTTCTGTCCTGACTGACGTCTTGTTCTTCCTCCTCCGAAAAAACTTTCGAAAGGACTGCCTGAATCACCGAAAATGTCACTGAAGTTGGCAAATATATCTTCCATCGTCATACCGCCACCTCCACCAAAGCCGGCCTGTGGGTCTACGCCGGCATGACCATAACGATCATATCGCGCTTTCTTGTTGTCATCACTTAAAACTTCATAAGCTTCTGCAGCTTCTTTGAATTTTTCTTCCGCAGCATTATCCCCGGGGTTTTTGTCCGGGTGAAACTTCATTGCTACCTTCCTGTAGGCTTTCTTGATTGTACTTTGATCTGCATCCTTTGCAACACCCAGTATCTCGTAATAGTCTCTTTTTGCCATAATTTTATACTAGCTTATTTGCCAACCACGACCTTCGCAAAACGGATAATCTTGTCGTTCAGGTAATAGCCTTTTTCAATAGTATCAACTACTTTACCTTTGAGTTCATCGTTCGGTGCCGGTATTTCTGTAATTGCTTCATGAAGTTCCGGATCAAATACCTCCCCGTTTGTTTCCATCTCTTTCAACCCTTTGGACTTCAGAACTGAATATAGCTTATTGTAAACAAGCGTTACTCCTTCGCTAAAACTTTCATCGTTGTTTTCGTCTTCTGCGCTTTTTTTAGCCCTGTCAAAATCATCCAAAACAGAAAGTATACTGGAAATTGTGCCCTCTGCTGCTGTTTTCATCAACTCAAGTCGTTCACGGATTGTCCGCTTTTTATAATTTTCAAACTCAGCAAACAACCTAAGGTGTTTGTCTTTTGATTCTTCCAGCTCTGATTTAAGCGTTTCTGCTTCTTTTTTGTAGTTTTTCCTTTTTACCATGGATTCTTTATCCTTTGTTTTCTTTTCAGCTTTAGGTTTTGTTTCTTTTGCTTCAGCCATCAATTAATTCTTTATTATTAATACCCATCAATTCTTTTGCCATGACTTAAATACAGACAATTTGTCATGTTATTGTTCGCTTTGTTCTTCTAAATAAGACGCAATTTCATTATAAGATTGATTCACTCCGATAATATAGCCGTCAGGATCTATTAAAAACTTCGTGGGAACTTCACTTACATTATATTTCTGTGCTAATGGTGAAAGTAAAACGGCTTTCGATATAGTTACAATTTGGTGTTTCCAGGAAAACCCATCCGTTAGACTCGCAGCTTTCCATCTCTTGTTATCTTTTTCCAGGGCAACAGTCACTATTTCAAGGTTTTCGGCATTTTTAAATTTTTTCGAACTGAAATCATTATACAATTTGACGAGCCCGGGGTTATCTCTCCGACATGGCGGACACCAGGATCCCCAAAAATCCAATAATACATAATTCCCTCTCAGATCAGACAAACTGAAGGCAGTGCCGTCAATAAGCTCAGATGAAAAGTCAGGGGCCATTTTTCCCTTCTTTTTATCAGGCGTTCGAAAGAAAAGTGTATAGACAATGATTAGCAATACAGGAATCCATAAATATTTCAGGTAGCTCATGATTCTGCAAGGTAATTTATATGCAATTATATGTAGATTAATTTGTATTATTTGTCGTGCAACTTCATTGCACGGTGGCTCTTAAGATTGTATTAATAAATACAATAATATGATTTCAGGCATAAGATCCATTAAACAAAAGAAGCTCAATGTAGTTCACCCTATGAAAGGTCCTGTTCTTTTCAATGTTAAGGACAAAAAGTTGATTCCCATCAGTGTTCCGGGTATTTTAAAATCTATTGGACTAAATTCTGTGCCAATGGCTGTCAGGAAAAGTCGTTTTTTTACGGTTTCTGACCTGTTTAAGTTTTCTAAATTGAAATCTGTTCCTGCGAAAGAAGATGTTATTTCTTTTATGATTGTTTTTGATATCCCATCAGATAAAGATTTTCAATTCTATCACAGGAGATCTAAAAAATTGATTGAATGCAATGATATAAAGAATGCATTTAAGATGGCTCTAAT
>JAHHJO010000541.1:0-2910 GCA_018680275.1 Bacteroidia bacterium | reverse complement strand
TTCCTGTACTGCAAGTATATGCTGACGAATATTTTGAATTATAAAATTGACCAGGAAGGCCATTGGATTGGACTACAATATTTAATAGTTCATGAAGTGAGGTTTTGAACTTTTGCAGTGCTTCTTTATGATTTAAAATTATCGCACATTCATACAGGCCTCTTAAGGCGTAAATAACAGTATGGCTGAATGCTGTACTACCAGGGTAGAAAGCGGTTTTGTCAATAAAGTCAGCGTCCCAATTCTCCAACTGTTTCTCAAACAGTAAGCTAGTCTTCTCATTGTATTCCATCCCCAGGGATTTATCTGCTTTCATGAGAATCCAACTGATCCGGGTATAATAAAGGGGATTATAAGCGTCAGACAGGTTGTAATTGCTGAAGGACCCGTCTGCTCCTATTTCAGAAGAAAGCCAGTGAAAACATTTTTCCGCCATATTACGCGTTTCGGCTTTACCGTCAATACTGTACAGGGCCATTAGACCCTGAAGGATCTGTGCGCTGTCAAATACATTTGGTTTCCTTTCAGATGCTGAAGATGCAAAAGAGCCATCCGTATTTTGGAGATCACGAAAATATTCGAGTTGTTTCAGGCATAAGTTTTTGAGTATACCCTTATGGTCAAATACCGAGGCTTTTAAAAGAGAAGGAATAAGATAGCCTGTCGTTTCGGGATAGGGTTTGGCCCACGTTCCCCAACTTGTACGATATGCTGAAGAACCAAGATTATTATTTATTTCAAAGCTTTTGATGATCCAATCAAGGTTTGACTGTAATGCTGAAGTCAAATACTCTTCACTGTAATCCAAACTAACCAAGGAATGATGG
Organism: Bacteroidia bacterium; assembly: GCA_018680275.1. Lineage (GTDB taxonomy): Bacteria > Bacteroidota > Bacteroidia > Chitinophagales > Saprospiraceae > RFSX01. Next base: position 2,083 of record JAHHJO010000541.1, on the reverse strand, counting down.
TTTTTTAATAGAAAAAAGCAGGCGTAAAATCAAACTATTGATTTTCCATATTTTATAGTGCGGAATCAACTCACCACCAAAGCTTCTGAAAAACTTTTCAATATCCGGAATCATACTACCTTCAAAATCAAATTCCTTCAATTTACATTGAGCAATAACGTGCCATAGCAGGGCAGAAAAAGAATGTTTTGGTTCTCCTTTAGGGTAATAAAAGCCTGAAAGGTAATAACACCTCAAATGATCTTTTACTATAAAAATGCCACCGAGAACCTCTTGGGTCTGAGTATTCGAAATGGACAACAATTCACATTTTCCCAGTGGGGTCAATGAGTTATAAAGATTTTGGAGGGCAAATTGGTTAAAAGGATTCGTTTTTCCTCTTTCTGTGTAAGAGTTAACAAGATGAAACCAATACTCCTCGAAAGATATTGATGAAACAGTACATTCCTTTTCTGCATTGGAAATATTTCTACGAGTATTTCCTTTCAAGGAAGATCGTAATGAATCGATATTATTATCCAGGCTGATTTTATAGGTGTACCGTGTACTCTGTTGATATTGCAGCCATTTCAGAGGCAGCCAATTTTTAAAGTCGGTACTATATTGTTGATAGTAAAATGAGTGAGAAGGTAATTGTGACACCAACTTTGGAATTATCCTGTTTTCATAGGAAATCCTGGAATGACTTTTTAAATCTTCGGGATAATTCAAGTAGATACCGCCATAAGCGGTTAGAACAGGCATTAGTATCCATGTGAAACCCCGATATTTCCTGATGTGGTAAACCAGTAAACCTTCTAGTTCATTGTTTGCATCAAACGAAAACACAGCAGACCAGTCACCTTTGACACATACGGCATCAAGCCATTCAGCGGTAAAATGAATAGGTATCTGATACGATTCAGATAGTGATCTCAGTATTTCCTTGTTATCTGTAATGTTGATAGATTATATCTCAAAGTAAAACAATCTATCTTAAACGGATAAAGAATTGTTTTATCAGATAATCATTCCGGCTCCAACAGTATTATTGGTTCCTTCATCTACCATGATCATACTACCCGTAATACGGTTTTTCCTGTAGGAATCAACAAACAGGGGCTTGGTAGAACGAAGCACAACTCTAGCCACATCATTCATTTGAATAGTTTTATCATCCAGGTTCCTGTGCAATGAATTGATATCTAATTTGTACCTGATTTCTTTTACAATACATCTTGCCTGTTGAGTTGTGTGCATGATGGTATACTTACCATTGGGTTGAAGCGGCTTGAAGTTGTCAAACCATACAACCATGATTTCAATATCCTGGGTGACTTCGGGAGAATTATTTGCTCTTACAATCATGTCTCCCCGGCTCAGGTCATAATCTCCATCCAGTAAAACTGTAACCGATTCTGGAGGAGTTGCTTCTTCCTGTTCTCCATCCGGCCCTTGGATTTTAGCAATTTTACTCATAAACCCTGTGGGTAAAAGCATCACATCATCCCCTTTTTTCATGACACCGCCGGCTACTCTTCCTGCATATCCCCGATAGTCATGATAATCATCCTTGTTCGGTCTGACTACAAATTGAACCGGAAATCTTGCATCTATAAAATTATGGTCACTGGCAATGTGTACATTTTCCAGGTAATACATCAGAGTAGGTCCCTGGTACCAGGTAGTTTTATCTGATCTGTTTACAACATTATCTCCCATGAGTGCGGAGATTGGAATAAAATGCACATCATGAACGTCAAGTTTCGCTGCGAAGTGTTCAAAATCGTCCTGTATCTTGTTATATATTGTCTCATCATAATCCACCAAATCCATTTTATTTATGCAGATTACAATATGGGGTATTTGTAAAAGCGAAGCGATAATGGCATGGCGCCTGGTTTGTTCAACAACCCCGTTTCTGGCGTCTATTAGAATCAAAGCTACATTTGCTGTAGAGGCTCCAGTCACCATATTTCTTGTGTATTGAATATGGCCAGGTGTATCAGCAATAATGAACTTACGTTTTGGCGTAGCAAAGTATCGGTATTCATATTAAATCGTTTTTTCCTGCTTGTTTTATTATTTAATACCATCTGTCAGT
>JAHHJO010000445.1:0-3010 GCA_018680275.1 Bacteroidia bacterium | reverse complement strand
GTGTTAACAGGCATACTTCTGGAAGAAGAAAACATCCCGCTTGGGTATGCTACCGTGGTATTATTGAGTCGTGTCGACAGCAGTATTGTCGATAATACGCTTTCCGATCCCGATCGCAGTTTCAGTCTTTCAGCAGCGCCGGGTGCCTATTACATGGAAATTTCATTTATAGGTTACGAGGATAAATTCATAAGCGATATCGATCTGACCGCAGATAATCTGGACTACAATCTTGGCAAAATAATGATGGAGACAGATGCCATTGCAATAGACGAAGTTCTGATTAGAGCTGAGCGGAGTCAAATGGAGTTCAAGCTGGATAAACGCGTATTTAATGTTGGTAAGGATTTAACAAATGCTGGTAATACAGCAGCGGATATCCTGGATAATGTCCCCTCAGTCAATGTAGATGCAGAAGGTAATGTAAGTTTAAGAGGTAGTCAGGGCGTAAGGATTCTCATCGATGGCAAGCCATCCGGACTGATCAGCGCAGGCAACACAGATGCTTTGCTGAGAATGCAGGGAGATATCATTCAGAGTGTCGAAGTGATTACCAATCCTTCAGCACGCTATGAAGCGGAAGGCGAGGCAGGGATCATCAATATTATTTTGAAAAAAAATAAAGAAAAGGGCGTCAATGGATCTTTCGGACTGACTGCCGGTTTTCCTTCCAATTTTGGTTCTTCTTACAATTTAAACATGAGAAGGGAAAGTTTTAATTTTTTCTCCAATTTCGGTTTGGATTACAGGAAAGCACCTGGTGGCGGGTTTTCAACCCAGCAATTCCTTGACGAAGGTATTCAGTCCAATTTATTCACAACAGATACCGACCAGGAAAGAGGCGGGCTTGGAGGATATATTCAGTTGGGCTCAGACTGGAATATAGACGAGAATAATTTACTGACCGGATCATTTTTATACAGGGGGGGAGACAGCGATAATCTATCTACAGTTCTTTACCGGGACTTCGGAGCGGATCAAAACGTTTTGCAAACAACAACACGGGAGATCATAGAAAATGAAAAAGATCATAATATTGAAGCTTCACTCGATTTTACAAGAAAATTCAAAAGGGAAGACCAGGAATTCAATTTTACATTCAAGTATATTTTGAATGAGGATACCGAAATTGCGGATTATAACCAATCATCAAATAACGCGTTGTTGAGCTTGAATCAAAATTCCGATAATACAGAGGATGAAGAAAATATCCTCATACAGGCGGATTATGTCCAGCCATGGGGAAATACAGGTAAAATTGAAACAGGGGTGCGCGCAGCGCTTCGCAATGTGCGAAATAATTTCCTGGTGGAAGAAGATGTTGATGGGCAGAAAAGCACGATTCCGGGATTTGATGACGAACTTCAATACGATGAGAACATCTATGCAATTTACCTGAACGGTGCCAATGAATTTGGAAACTTAAGCATACAAGGGGGTGTCAGGGCAGAATTATCAGATATTCGCGCGTCTTTGGTCCGATCAGAAAATGAGAATATTCAAGATTATTTAAACCTTTTTCCAAGTGCGACCCTGTCATATAAACTAAGTGAAACCAATCAATTGCAGCTGAGTTACAGCAAACGACTTAGCAGACCTTATTTTCGTCGCTTGTTGCCATTTTCAAATTTTAATGATCCCCGAAGTATACGATTAGGCAATCCGGGATTGCGCCCGGAATTTACCGATTCCTATGAACTTGGCTATTTAAAATATTTTGAAAAAGGGACCCTCTTGACAAATGTATATTTCAGAAGCACGGAAGGTGTAATTCAAACGCTGACCATGCCTTCAGAAGATGGTACAACAATTCGCTTCCCTGTAAATTTATCATCACGAAATTCATACGGTCTTGAATTCAATTATAGTTATGACCTTACAGCAGATTGGGATATTACAACTGATCTCAATTTTTTCAAATCGACCCTAAAAGGTACTTATGAAGGAAAGACCTATGATGCTGAAACATTTAGTTGGTCCGGACGTATAAATTCAAAATTCGATATAGGAAAGCAAAGTCAAATACAGGTTTCCATGAACTACAGGGGACCGGAAAATACGGCTCAGGGAAGACGCCTTTACTCGGCCAGTTTAAACCTGGCCGCTTCAAAGGATGTTTTCTCGGGTAAAGGATCTGTGACGCTGTCGATACGTGATCTTCTAAATACCAGGAAATGGAGATGGAGAGTTGATTTACCTGATTATATTGCTGAGTCAGAATTTCAATGGCGACAAGCCCGCAGTGTGGTTTTAACCTTCAATTATCGTCTCAACCAGCAAACCCGCTGATAACATTCCGGGAAAACCCAAATACGCCGTCCAATACATTTATCCTGAAGTCACCTGGATTATGACCAGCTAATTCCCAATCTTTTACGCTTAGCTTTCAGGCTCAACTGCAGAACTCTGGTTTCTCCTGTCACTAACGAGGCCATAAGTCATAAATAAACTCGTAATCAAAATCACATAGAGAAAGATGCCTGGATCGAAATCAGCAACTGCGACGGAAGCAGGAATGGAATAAAACAAAAGGATAGTCAACAGGCCTCTTGGGGCCATCGCCAACTCGGGCATAATGCTGCCCTTGAGTAAGACTTTAAGTATTATAAATCGGGCGAGATAGATGGCAGCAAGCACGGCCAAACTGATAAGGAAGACTTCCAGGCTAAACAAGGCTGAAACATTAATGGTCATACCAAATACAATAAAGAAAAAAGTACGCAAGACAAAGGCGGTTTCGCTGGTGATCAAATGAAACTCTTCTTTGATTCGGGTGATAGAGTCCTCATTGGACTGGGGGATATAGGTATTTCGAAAGATCTTAAACACGCCTTCGTGGTTCGCTAATGACAAGCCAAAACCTAATACGATAATAAGGGGGTATAAATCGAATAGCTCACTTGCACTATATAAAATAAATATGATGGCTACAAGCAGGAACAATCGACTCGAGGATTTCAGGTCTTTAAAGAAAAATACAATCAGGTAACTGGATATAAAGGCTACAACA
>JAHHJO010000367.1:0-2411 GCA_018680275.1 Bacteroidia bacterium | reverse complement strand
GGCTATACCATGTAAATACAGCAGGGTATCCTGTGGTCGGTGCTTTGAGATCAGTCATGTGGTCATCATCCCAGTCAAGTGTAACATCAGGACCAAAAAAGCCATTGTCATTTATATTCCCACTAATCAAGCTTTCAAGCTGGGAAGCATCCCCTACAAGATTCAAATCTCCACAAAATATATATGGTGTATTATCCTGAAGCTGATATTGTAACTGACCATCTTTGGAACGCCTGACAAACCGGAGTACCTGGTCAATTTCTATTTCACGTCCAAAATCATTTTCGCAGCATGGCAGATGCATATTGACGATCAACAATTCTGTACCATCTACATCTAGGACTGACGCACTATTGTTACCAACATTTTGCTCATAAACAATCGGGTATCTTGAAATCGTAATCAGGTCTGGATCATGTTTTACCGAATACCACGACTGACTTTGATCCAATATATTAAGGCTCAACAATAAATCCAGCAGTTCATCATCATCATGATCATAAACTTCCTGGAAACAATAAACATCTGCATTAACCGCTTTCATTAAAGATGCAAATGCGCTACGGACTCCAAATTCAAAAATATTGTCTCGTAAAACATTGAAACTCATAAATCGAAAGTCAGCTAATGCTGCTTCCGCAAGCGTGTAGTCCTGATTTTGTTGAGGTCTGGAATCTGATAAAGGAATTTCAAATCTGCCAAAATCCGGCAGCTGATCTCCCTGTTCCAATTCACCGGAAATATGAACAGAAACTATATTTCCCATTTCAAACGACTGGCCAGAGACCGAAAATCTTCTCTTAATAGCTATTTCAAATTCATTGGATGAGACAGTAGGAGAAGAAATCAGACCGATATCTTCATGTTGTATTTGCAGTATAGCCTGACCTGCAGAAAGGATACCATTCCTCTGACCACAATTGAATACAAGTTCGGCACCAATTGCACCCAAATCAAAACCGGAGTTTGTATTGTTGTCAAAATCAACTCCCAATAAGATGTTGTTATTCTGCTGAAGCAGAATTTCCTGATTAAATTCAACTTTGAGGAAAAGATAGATATCATCATAACTGACTTGTACACTCTCAATATCAAGTCCCTGAGAATCGCCGGCGTCATTAACGATTGGACTCGAATTATCCCAATCTTGAAAATCACCATCAACAATGATTTGTTGAGCAGATATTTGGGCAATGAAGCAGCTTAAGACTATAATGAACCTTAATTTCAAAATGTAAGATTATTCAACAAACATATGACTAATTGAAAGATATCAGGATATTAATGAATCAATTGATCAATGTAATCGTCCCGGTAAAGACTTCAATGACCTTATCAATAAATTCTATTTCTGCCATATAAGTATATACTCCGGAGGGAAGCACATAGCCATTTTCAAATGGCCTCCATCCAGAATGGGGATCATTCATTTTAATTTGATCGGAACGAAACTTCTCACTACCCCATTGATCATAAACAACAAACTGGTGAATTATTCCAACAACAGGACTTTGGATAAACAAACGATCATTATATGCATCTCCATTCGGGGTAAATATATTTGGAATGTAAATTCTTCTTGTCTTATCAACTTTTACCAGAAGTTCTATTGAATCACGACACATCTCATTCTCTGCATAAAACATATAAATGATATCATCAAACGGTCTTGCGTATGTGGTCAGACAGATTGGACAGGACAATGTTGTATCAGCAGGATCGTTCCAGGAATAATCTTCATAGTTCCCTTCATTTACAATAAAAGGAGATATCAGAATACTATCACCTACATGAACTTCAAATTCCGATTCAGGAATGTCGATGTCAATATCCAATGCTGGTTCGATTTCGAAAAAGACAAATGCATTTTCACATCCATCAAAGACCTGAAGTTCAAAGACCCCGGGCTCTCTAACTGTAAAGATGGAATCCTTTGAACCATTCGGCCACAATAAATCCTTTCCATAATCGGCACCATTCAATTCAATGACCTCGTTTTCACAAATATGTGATTTTATAAAAGTCGAATCAGATCTGGTTCCTTTTACAGTCAGTAGCGTACTATCAATGAATTGTGTCCTTGGGTCATCTGATGTTCTCAGAACACCCAATTCCGAATGAAATCCACTGATCTGGGACCGGTTGAAGTATTCATCCGGGTTTACATCACCAACGTATACAAGCAGATCAATTGTGTCTTTTCCAAATCCCATAATAATTTGATCAATCTCAATATTATTTGAAGGAAAAGCGGTTTTAAGTTCTCCACTTTTTAATTCAGTAAGGGTATCGAGGAACAAAAAACCTTCATCAAGTGAATCGGATAGGGTTATATTTTCACGATCCATACCTGAATCATTATCTAGAATATATCTGAATACGACCTCACTACAGGGAAATGTCTCGGCTGG
>JAHHJO010000226.1:0-4143 GCA_018680275.1 Bacteroidia bacterium | reverse complement strand
GTCATGAAGTATAGATGCCACTCAATAGCCTACCATTTAAATGGCAGACATTTTCAGTCAATATTGACAATGTTGGAACATTAAGCACCTTACGTTGATTTAAATTCAGTTATTCTAATAAATCATTCCAATCTTCATAGACTTGAAATTCTTTGTTTTAAGATAAAATCATTTTTATGTCTTCTTCTGTAAGTTTGTATCATCATGTGGTGTTTTCAACCAAAAACAGAATTCCTCTATTATCAAGATCATTGAGATTAGACCTCTATAAATTCATCAACAATAAAGTAAAGGAGTTAAGTGGGAACGTGATATGTATAAATGGATATGTTGATCATATTCATATATTAATTTGCATTCCTTCTTCTATATCGTTATCAGAATATATAAAATATATCAAGGGAGCTTCTTCCAGATGGATTAACAAAATGGATTTATATAAAGGGTTATTGTTCAGGTGGCAAAAAGGTTATTTCGCTGAATCGATTTCAAAAAAAGATCTGAATAGAATTAAAAAGTATATCAGATCACAAGAGATTAAGCATTTTAATCCTGATTCTGAATTTGAATTAGCAGATCTTGAGTCGAGGTATAAGAATTTTAAAAAGCGATATGATTTATAATATTTAGGTATCTACGGTTTAAACCGTAGGTTTATAATGTATAGAGCTCATAACAAATAAACAGCCTACCATTTAAATGGTAGGCCAAACCAGCAATATCTCTTTCTGGTTAGTATTATATTTTGAGAGTATTTAAAATAGCTCGTCTTAGCAACACCCGGAGCCCGGAACACAATTTGATGACTCAGGCTTTTTACCAAAAACAGTGACACTATAAATTCCGAAAGCACCATCCTTGTAGTCCTTAATTTCTTCAGGGGTAAGGTAATCATCCTGTATCTCTTGTGGAAGATGTATTTCCTTTTGTTTTTGTACTGTAATTTTTTCAAATCCTGTTTGCTGAATAATGTGAAGATAGTCGTCACCTTTGATGGCTCCGGATACACATCCGGCATACATTTCGGCCTGGTCTCTGAATGATTCCGGCAGTTCTCCTTTGACTACTACATCAGAAACGCTGAAATGACCACCCGGTTTCAGAACCCTGAAAGTTTCACAAAAGGCTTTCTTTTTATCGGGCACCAAGTTTAATACACAGTTGCTTACGACCACATCGATACTGTTGCCACCGATTGGCATTTTTTCAATATCTCCCATTCTGAATTCTACGTTATTGAAACCTAACTTATCCGCGTTTTCTCTTGCTTTAAGTATCATGGCTTCAGTCATATCCAGGCCGATTACTTTTCCATTCGGTCCGGTAAGTTCTCTTGCGACAAAGCAATCATTACCGGCTCCTGATCCAAGATCAAGAACCCGGTCACCTTCTTTAATCTGTGCAAATTCGGTAGGAATGCCACAACCAAGTCCAAGATCAGCGTCTTCAGCGTAGCCTTTTAGTTTTGAGTAGTCTTCAGCAAAGATGGCATAATCGACGGTACAACATCCTGTGGCACCGCAACAGGAAGCTTCATTCTGCTCTTTGGTCTGAGTTGCAATTTCTGAATACTTATCCCTGACAATCTGTTTTATGTCTTCAGCGTTTTTCATTTAAATCTTGTGGTATTATATCTATAAAAAGATCAAACTTAGAAATAAATTAATTAAATCGCAATATTACGATTAAGTAATTCAAGATAAACTCTTTATCGTTTTTAACCCAGCCTTGATCAATTGTGTCCTAATTCAGCAAATATCACAATATAGTTGGTTCCTGCATCTTTCATACACTTTGGACAATAGGCATAATGGACAAAATATTTACCCGGGGTTTTGCCCGTCTCTTTCATTTCGGCATCCATAGCTTTAATGAACTTTGGGACATCCTTGTACACACCTTCATATACTTTACTTTTAAAATAACCTGTCATGGTTACATTGTTAAGATTGGGGACCTCTCCGTTTACCGGTATATACATATCAGATTTGAAACCACTTGGGTCATGGAACAAGACGAGGAAATCTTCTTTGTTTGCCGACATCATTCCAACTTGCTTTGCACCTGTAACCATCTTTTCTATTTTCTTGCCGATTTTCCCGGGAATCGGGATATGAAAAAAGGTAGGTATACTTTCTGTGACAAAGGCTTTATCTTCCCAGTGGTGGGTTTTGTTGTTTAGTTGGTCCGGATCAAATATGGGACAGCATTTTCCTAAAGTCTTATATTCTTGCTTTTCCATATTAAATATTTTGGATTCAATTTCAGTCGATTGATCTTTTAATGCACTGATTTGAATCATCATTCCAAAAGATAATTGTTAGACAGGTAAATGGAAAGTGATTGCTTTGTCTATTCGTCTTATATTTATTCAACTCATATGCTGGACATCTGATTTTATTACATAATTCTATAACCAATGAATTCTATTAAATACATGTTTTTTCTTTCTTTTCTATGTCCTTTATTCCTTGTATCACAGCATCATATCATACCGGTTCCGGTGCAATATGAAACGAGATCCGGGTTTTTTACCTGGGATCAATCAGTTTCACTTACGACAGATTCAAATGATGAAGATATTCTGTTTCAGTCTGAAAAATTGGAGTTCTTTTTAAAGGAATCAGGACTGTCGGTAGATAGTAATGGAAAAGAAAAAGCTATAATAATCCGCCATATCGCGGTGTATAATAAAGAAATAGCTAAGGAAGGATATATCCTCGAAATCAATCCTGATGTAATTCGCATTGAAGTGAATACTGGGGCAGGATTGTTCAATGCAACTCAAACTTTGAGACAACTGATTCCGCAAAGGAATAAGGCCAATGAAATTATTAAGATTCCATCATGTAAAGTAATTGATTACCCAAGGTTTCAATGGCGGGGATTGATGATGGATGTCAGCAGGCATTTTTTCACAGTAGAAGAGGTTAAAATGTTCATTGATCAGATGTCGCAATATAAATTCAATACATTTCATTGGCATCTGACAGATGACGAGGGATGGCGTGTAGAAATAAAGTCATTACCCAGGCTGACAGAAGTCGGTGCCTGGCGCGTGGAAAGAGTAGGTCGCTTTGGATCACAACGGGCTTATCCTGATGATGGAGAAGAGGCTACTTATGGGGGATTTTATACACAGGAAGAGATCAGGGAGGTAGTACAATATGCTGCAGAAAGAAACATTACAATTGTTCCGGAAATCGATGTACCCGGGCACAGTATGGCAGCCCTGGCCGCATACCCTGAATTGTCAACAAAGAAAGAGCCCAAATTTGTGAACCCGGGAGCCAAATTTGCTGAATGGCATGGAAACGGAAAGTTCAGTATGCTGATTGAGAATACACTTAACCCTGCAGATGAGGCAGTGTATGAATTCCTGGATAAGGTTTTTACCGAAGTTGCTGCAGTGTTTCCCGGTGAATATATCCATATGGGGGGAGATGAATGCTATAAGGGATATTGGGAGGAAGATCCGGGTGTCAAGAAATTTATGAAAGAAAATGATATTCATGATAGCCATGAGCTACAAAGCTATTTTGTAAAACGTGTGGAAAGAATAATCAGCAGTAAAGGAAAAAAGCTGATTGGCTGGGATGAAATCCTTGAAGGGGGATTGGCTGAAGGTGCCGCTGTGATGAGTTGGCGTGGAATGAAAGGAGGTATCCAGGCTGCAAACATGGGTCATAAAGTGGTCATGTCTCCAACAACCTATTGTTACCTGGATTATACCCAGGGAGATCATTCTGTCGAGAACCGCATCTATGCAGATTTAAGTCTTCAGAAATCATATCGTTTTGAACCTGTCCCCAAAGATGTAGATCCTGCATTTATACTTGGAGGGCAGGGCAACCTGTGGGCAGAAGTGATTCCTACGATTGATTTTGCATTCTATATGGCTTACCCGAGGGCATTGGCGATCGCAGAAACTGTATGGAGCCCAAAAGAACGTAAGAACTGGGATGATTTTATAGGAAGGGTAGAACATCACTTTGACGTTTTTGATAAAAAGAATCGGAATATCTGTAAGGCAGTTTATGATCCTGTCATCAGGGTTAAAAATATGAATGAACAAATAAAAGTGACTTTGTCATGTGAGACACCGGGTGTGGACATCTATTATACAATTGACAATACATATCC
>JAHHJO010000144.1:0-8880 GCA_018680275.1 Bacteroidia bacterium | reverse complement strand
GTACTAAACCGATTTTCAATCTTATAGATCAAAGGCATTTCGATGATGGCGATCACCAGGCCATTCAATGCCATGAATAAACCGATCATGGATTCATCAAATCCAAATCCGGTTTTAAAAAATAGAGGTATCGTAAATATTAATTGAAAGAATACAATGAGTGTTAAAGTAAATAGAAACAAATATGACAGGTAAGACGTATTGGTCCACGGCATATCCGGGTTGTTTTTTTGTTCCTCTGTCATTTCATGTGCTAAAGCTCTTTGTGGCCTGTTTCTAAAAAAGAAATAGAATAAAGTACCGCCAATTAAAATGGCTGTTCCGTTAAATATGAAAAGGAAGTCATAGCCCATAAACGAAGCAATATATCCACCCATAAATGGACCGATCGCGTATCCAAGGTTAATTGCAAGTCGAACCAATGACAAGGACCGTGTAGTATTCTCTTTCTTGGAAAATGTCTGAATAGCTGTCAGGTTGGCGGGTCGAAAAGCATCAGCGATAAGGCTCAACATAAAAATGCCTCCACATAAGACATAAAAATCTTTTAGAGTCATAATACCATAAAATGCAAGGCCAGTCATAAGTAAACTTATGTACATGACTTTGAAAAAGCCGATCTTGTCTGTGAGTATTCCGCCAATAAAAGCTCCTGCTACGGAACCGGCGCCAAAGCAAGCCATCACAATACCACATTTGGCCAGGCTGAAACCCAATTCCTGGTTCAGGTAGATACTAAGGAATGGCAAAACCATGGCCCCGCTTCGATTTATAAGCATCACCAGGGAAAGCAACCATATTTCCCTGGAAAGTCCTTCGAAGGATTTATAGTATACAGTATCTCTAAACCATTTGATCAATGGTCATCCGGATTTGGGCTTGCAGCTAATGCACGTTTTTTGAGTTTTTGAAGGAAAGGACTTGCAAATATGAAATCCTGGAGTGTTTCATTTGGATTTTCCAGAACTTCATCCTTGTTACCCTGCCATGCCAGGAGGCCTTCATGCAACAGACAGATGTTTTCACCGATTTCCATGACCGAGTTCATGTCATGGGTATTAATGATGGTTGTGATATTATTGGCATCAGTCAGTTCTGATATGAGCTCATCTATTTTAATTGCTGTTTTGGGGTCGAGTCCTGAATTGGGTTCGTCAGCAAACAGATATTTTGGTTTAAGTACAATTGCCCTGGCAATTCCAACTCTCTTTTGCATACCTCCGGAAATTTCAGACGGAAATTTATTGTTGATGCCCTCCATACTCACTTGTTCCAGGCATTCATTAACACGCTTTAACTTTTCTGCATAGGTTTTATTGGTAAACATATCCATCGGGAAACGAATGTTTTCTTCAACGGTCATTGAGTCGAAAAGAGCATTACCCTGAAAGAGCATACCTACTTCCATACGAAGGCTTAACAATTCTCTTTTATTCATTTCACACAGGTCACGTGTGTCATACCAGACATGGCCTTGTGTAGGACGCATAAGTCCTACCAAAATCTTGAGGAGAACAGTTTTTCCTGCACCTGATTTCCCTATGATCAAATTGGTCTTTCCTGTTTCAAACAAGAAGTCTATGCCTTTGAGGACCTCAAGATCTTTGAATGATTTATATATTCCTTTAGCGTGTATCATTAGGTGGTAAGTAAAACGGCGATGATATAATCTGCAATCAGGATTACAATAATTCCAAAAACTACTGCACGGGTACTGGCCTGACCCAATTCGATACTACCGCCTTTTACGAAGTAACCCTGGTAACAGGCGATAGATGTGAGAATATAGGCAAAAACAACTGCTTTGATATACATCATTGTTACATTGTAAGGTTCAAAAAATGACCTTAGGCCCTGGATAAATTCCTCACTGGAAAATGACCCTGAATATAAAGTAGCTACATAGCCACCTGTAATACTAAAAATAGCTGCAACCGATATCAAAAGGGGAATTACGAGGAGAGCCGCAACGATTTTTGGTAGAACAAGGAATGATGCAGTATTGACACCCATAATTTCCATGGCATCAATATGTTCTTTTTGTCGCATACCTCCTATTTCGGATGCCATATTCGATCCGACCTTACCAGCAAGGATTATCGATGAAAATGTAGCTGCCAGTTCAATGATTGACATATCTCTGACAATATAGCCGATATAGTATCTAGGAATGAAAGTACCATCAAGCTGGTAGATGAACTGAACAGCCGTAACCGCACCTATAAAAAAAGAAACCACGAAAATGATCATCAATGATCCTACACCTATACTATGCATCTGCCGGATAGTTTCCTTGTAATACATACTCCACTTTTCAGGAGGTCTGTAGATCATCCTGTGCCACATGACATATCGCCCTATATGATATAGTATATTCATATTTTTTTTAAAGACATGTGAAGGTAAGCTTTTTAATAGTTATCACTTATTTGAAATAATAACCCAGCAATCAAAATGACATTTTAAGTTGTGAAATTGTTCAGTTAAACATAAATATTTAAAAACCTTTCATAAAGCGCATCTTCTGGGTGTTTTTTCTCAACTTAGTTTTTCAATAAGATCAATATGAATGTAATTGTAACCGGTGCAACAAAGGGAATCGGACGTGCTATTGCTGAAAATCTTGCTGCGCGCGGCTATAATCTTGCCATTTGTTCGAGAAACGAGTCTGAATTAGAGCAAACCAAGGCAGCATTACTCAAAATTAATCCTGCCATCAAAGTTTATCATAAGACTGCTGATCTGTCACTTAAAATCGAAACACAGGCATTTGGCTCATTTTGCATGGAAGTATTTCCTGTTATTGATGCTTTGATCAATAATGCCGGATACTATATCCCGGGTGAAATCCATAATGAAGAAGAAGGAGTCCTTGAAAGTATGATCGAAGCCAATCTTTACAGTGCTTATCATTTAACCCGAAAGATCATTCCATCCATGTTGAAAATGAAGAATGGATATATTATAAATATGGCATCTATTGCAAGTATCATGTCTTATCCTAATGGTGGTTCATACAGTATATCAAAATTTGCATTGCGGGGTTTCTCAATGGTGCTGAGAGAGGAGTTGAAAGACAAAGGGATAAAGGTGACGACAATCATGCCAGGTGCTACATGGTCTAATTCATGGGCTGGGGTGGAATTGCCAAAGGAAAGACTCATGCAAGCTTCAGATATTGCTGTTGTTGTGGCTTCGATTTTCGATATGTCGCCATCTGCGGTGATGGAAGAAATTATTCTGCGACCTCAATTGGGAGACCTTTAGGGGGAGGATTATTCATTAAGCCTGAAACCGACACCATGAATGTTTTCAATACTTATTGAGTCGTCTTTCTTAAGATATTTTCTGAGTCGGCTTATAAATACGTCCATGCTCCGTCCCATAAAATAATCATTTTCACCCCATATACGTTCAAGGATAGTACTTCTTTCAATGATCTTGTTCTTGTTATTTATAAGAAGCTTGAGAAGGTCTGCTTCTTTTTTTGTCAGCTGAGTACATTCCTCATCATAAAACAATTTCAGGTTATCGTGATCAAGTTCATAATTGCCAGCTTTTA
Organism: Bacteroidia bacterium; assembly: GCA_018680275.1. GTDB lineage: Bacteria > Bacteroidota > Bacteroidia > Chitinophagales > Saprospiraceae > RFSX01. Next base: position 5,318 of record JAHHJO010000144.1, on the reverse strand, counting down.
GAACTGGCATATCCTGACTCCCGGTAATGTATCTTCTCTTTAGAAAGATCTCTATCTTCAAAAGTAATTCTTCGATGCTGAATGGCTTAGTGATATAATCGTCTGCACCCAGTTTGAGACCTTTTAATTTATCTTCTTTCAATGACTTTGCAGTCAGGAAAATAATTGGGATTTGTGAGTGCCGGCTTCTGATCTCACGGGCCACGGCAAAACCATCAACTTCCGGTAACATAACATCCACAAGACAAAGATCGAAACTGTCTTTCTTGAAATAGTTGATCGCTTCCTTCCCATCTTTTGCGTGTGTTACTTTGTAACCATTTAATTCAAGGTTATCCTTGGTCACAAAGCTTAATACTTCATCGTCTTCAACATAGAGAATATGTTCTTTATTCATGATTTATAGTTTTTGGTATTTCCAAAATGACTGAAGTCCCTTTATTTATCTCTGAAAACAGGTCTATTTTCCAACCATGTGTATCACAGATGTTTTTCACATAATACAATCCCAGCCCGAAGCCTTTTACGTTATGTACATCCCCTGTTGATACCCGGTAAAATTTATTGAATATACGTTTTAACTGGTCTTTACTTATACCTATACCACTATCCCTGATGATCAACCTGATGTATTGCTGGAAACCAATAATCTGTATCTTGACTATCGGGTTTTTCCCGCCATACTTCAATGCATTATCAATGATGTTTGACATCACATTTGTGAAATGCAATCTGTCAGCTTTTATAAAAATATCTTCATTATAATCCTCCAATAAAATGGTGCCATCAGCTGCATCATATTTAATGCGTTCCTGGGTTATGATGTGTTCAAGGAATGGAATAAGTTCTATGACCTCCAGGTTTAACTTAAATTGATCTTTCTCCAGTTTGGCTATATTCAAAACCTTTTCGACTTGTGAATTTAACCTGTCATTCTGGTTGCTGATAATGGATGCGTATTGTTTTAATCTTGGATTTGAATCTACCATTTCATTTTGCATCAACACCTCGGATGCGATTTTTATCGAAGAGATTGGTGTTTTGAACTCATGGGTCATGTTATTTATAAAATCCTTTTGAAGATCAGTAACCTGCTTTTGCCTTGCAATGACCCATATAGCATAGAAAAAGGATAACACTGCAAGAATGGTAAGAATACTGAATAATACAGTCACACGCAGATCGTTGATAAGATATGAATTACGCGAAGGAAAGTTGACAACGAAATAATAGATCAGGTCATTGAATTTTGGAAGATTTTCACTCCTTTCCAGTGCTTCCGCACCGACACTCAGATTACAGTAGTTTCCATAAACAAGGTCATCTGAAGCGCAATCATACACAGCATATTCAAAAGCGGTATTCAGGGATAACTCATTAAATTCCCTGATGAGAAAATCCTCCAGAATATTGGCATCGATCACGCTGTTTATATTAACCGAATAGTAGTTGGATGCCCTGCGTTGGATCAGGTTGTTTTTTGGCAGATCAGTTTGGTTGTAAATTGCAATTTTTTCAGCCACTTTTCTCAAAGCGATCATGACCGTCTGGTTGAATTCTTCCTCTTTCCTGTCCCAGCTCTGGATGACCCAGAATGTCTGGAAAAACAGGATACCTGCAATGGCGAGAGATCCCAGTATGAGGATGAGCTTTATTGTATTATTAGGCATTTTAAGCTTATAAGACTTATAGATACAATGATAAAGAAAGAAAATTCACTAATTCTATGACATTTTAATTTGCTTGACTTCTCATTAACACTTTATTGATGATATAAATTCAATAGAAAACAAGAATACCTTATAAGCTTGTAACTAATCTCTTTCAATTTAAATAGCTTTGTATCAATGAAGTTATTCTGGTTTCTTTTTTTGACTCTTATATTCCCTTTTACACTTCAGGGACAAAAAGAAAATCCTTTTGATGTTTTCAGGGACAAGGATACCGTTTTTATAAAAGCTACTGAATCCATTCTTCAAAATGATAATATTTCTGAACCAACAAAAATAGAGGGGGATAACCCTTTTGATATTTCACATATACCCATAAGGAAAAATCAGTATGAAGAGATCGAGAATCTGAGTTTTAAAAAGGATGAAGGGAAAAAAGAAACAATTGCAATATCCTATGGTCCCTTATGGGCTCTGACATTGTCTTTATGCCTCCTGGCGTATATGATTTTTATAAAAAAAGATCACTTTATGACCTTGCTGAGGTCTTTATTCAATGATAATTTTCTAAGAGTAATTAATTACGAACAGAATGGTGGAAAAAATCTGATTTATATCCTTGGCTATATTCTCTTCATTCTGAACATTGGACTTTTTATTTATTTGGTTTTGACTGAGCTTTTCGAACTGGATAATCAATTTGGTGTACTTTTTCTTGCGATTGCCCTGATCATTTTTTATGTGGGCAAGCATATTGTCAATTCGATATTCTCAAAAATATTTTACGTCTCCAGGGAAAATGAGATTTACGATTTTACGATAATCACATTTTACAATTTTATATCTATTTTTTTCTTAGTTATAAATATCCTGATTGTATTTGGACCCAATGTTTGGATTAAACCAATGGCAGCTACAGGGGTATTTATTTATATTGCTTTTTTGCTTTTACGTTACTACAAAGGATTAAGGATCGGCCGAAATTTTGTAAGGCAGTATTATTTTCATTTTTTTCTTTATTTTTGCGCCTTTGAATTTTCGCCTTGGGTCATTACCTATACGTTGGTTAAGGACCTTTTTTTATAAAAGTTAGAATTTGTTTATGGCCTCCAGAGCAATGCCTAAAATGAAAGAATCTTATAAAAAAATCAAAACTATTCTGATTTCTCAGCCCAAGCCTGAAAGATCACCTTATTTTGATATAGAAAAAAAATGGGGCATTAAAGTTGACTGGCGACCATTTATCCATGTAGAACCAGTCACAGAAAAAGAATTCAGACGTAATCGATTACGACCGGATGAATTTAGTGCTGTTATTTTTACAAGTAAAAACTCCATTGAGCACTTCTTTAGAATGTGTGAGGAAATGAGAGTGAAAATGTCACAGCAAACAAAATATTTCTGTCTTACAGAAGCTATAGCCAATTACCTTCAAAAATTTATTGTTTACAGGAAGAGAAAAGTTTTTGTTGGTGTAAGGAAAATCAAAGACCTGGAAGCTTCATTTGAAAAACATAAGGAAAACGAAAGATTCCTTCTGCCATGTTCTAACCTGGGAGCCAAAGATGTCGTTAAATATCTTGAAGAAAAAGAGATAAACTTCAAAGAAGCCATGATGTACAGGACAGTAAGCAGTGACCTTTCTGATCTGAAAGATATCACTTATGATTGCCTGGTCTTCTTTAGTCCCCTGGGGATTAAGTCTCTTTATGACAACTTTCCTGATTTCAAGCAAAATGAAACAAGATTGGCGATATATGGTAAATTAACCTTAAAGGCTGTAGAAGAAAAAGGTCTGTATGTGAATATTATGGCACCTGCACCTGATGTTCCTTCACTTTCTATGGCTCTTACCAACTACCTGAATAAGTCCAATAAGTAGGAGGCAACTAATTCTTCCATTACTTTGTTTGAGATTAGGAATGCTTATATAGCAAATCTATATTTGTTATATAATTTCTTTCTTTAATATCAGTTACAATAAGTTGATTTATGCCTGAGTTTTGTCATCTCCATTGCCACACCCAATATTCACTTCTTGATGGAGCATCTGACATTTCTTCTATGATGGACAAAGCTGTACGCGATGGTCAGAAAGCCGTTGCATTGACTGATCATGGCAACATGTTTGGAGCGTTCAAATTTGTAGCTGAAGCCAATAAGCGTGATATCAAACCGATCGTAGGGTGTGAATTTTACCTTGTTGAAGACAGGCATATAAAATCATTTTCCAGAAGCAAAGGAGAAAGAGATAGACGTTATCATCAGTTACTCCTGGCAAAAAACAGGGAAGGCTACAAAAACCTGATGAAATTGTGTTCATTCGGTTTTACCGAAGGCTTATACCAGAAATTCCCGAGGATAGACAAAGAACTGATTGAAAAATATCATGAAGGTGTTATCGCCAGCAGCTGTTGCCTGGGCGCTGAAATCCCAAGTCTTATTGCACAGGATCGGCTGGAAGAAGCCGAAGAATCCCTGAAATGGTGGATGAACCTTTTCGGTGATGATTATTATATTGAATTGCAAAGACATACAGGTCTCGAAAAGATTGATATCATAAATAAAAACGGCCAAAAGACCTTTTCAAAATATAGTCAGGAAGATATAAACCAAATCCTGATCGGCTTTGCAAGGAAACATAATGTGCGTTTGATCGCAACAAATGACTCGCACTATGTCGAGGAGGAGGATGCTCCATCACACGACATTCTCTTATGCATAAACACCAATTCCCTGATTGAGGAAGAAACAAGGTTTAAATTTCCTTCATCGGATTTCTATTTCAAGACTCAGGAAGAAATGAGTGTCTTGTTTAAAGATGTGCCGGAAGCTATCGACAACACCATACATATCTACGATAAAGTCGAAAAGCTTGACCTGAAAAGGGATGTTTTACTACCAGCTTTTCCTTTACCCCAAGGATTTGCTAACCAGGAAGACTACCTGAGACATCTGACTTTTGAAGGTGCCAAAATGCGATATACCAATATTACACCGGCAATAGAAGAAAGATTGAATTTTGAGCTTGGTGTAATCAATCACTCAGGGTATCCAGGATATTTTCTTATTGTACAGGATCTGACCAGTTCAGCGCGACAGATGGGTGTAGCAGTTGGTCCTGGTCGGGGTTCAGCAGCTGGCTCGGCCGTCGCCTATTGCCTTGGAATCACAAATATCGATCCCATCAAGTATGACTTGCTATTTGAGCGTTTCCTCAACCCGGAAAGAATTTCAATGCCGGATATAGATATCGATTTTGACGATGAAGGACGCTCAAGGGTCATCGACTATGTCATTGATAAATATGGCAAAAACCAGGTAGCACAAATCATCACATATGGTACGATGGCTGCAAAAATGTCTATCAGGGATGTAGGTCGGGTAATGAATGTTCCGTTAGCTGATGTTGACAGGGTTTCGAAAGCATTTCCAGGCCACCTCGCAGCCAGTTTGAAAAATATTCTGCATAAAGATGACATTCCTGAAATGCTTAAAGCAAGCATGAACAAAGATGATGTGGATAAGGCTTACCAATTCAGGAAAATGGCAAAGCAACAGGACAAGATCGGGGAGATGATTCGTTCTGCCAAAGAAATCGAAGGTTCAGTCAGAAACACTGGAATACATGCCTGTGGTGTTATTATC
>JAHHJO010000393.1:0-2246 GCA_018680275.1 Bacteroidia bacterium | reverse complement strand
TGGCTACTGCTATCTTCGCATTTTCATTTGGTGCACCCGTCGCTGCACTGAGAAATCGTCTCCCATTTCTTAATTGACTGGTAAGGGTTTTTGAATTGTCCCTGTACTCTGTTTTCCCCGATTCCGGAAGCATATAAAGATTCATCAGGCTGTCGATCTGTCCGGATATCTCTTTATTCAATTTCCCGTATTCTTCCTTGATTGAATCCTCCTGGACAGCGATGATATCCTTATAGATGTTCATTGATTTCTTAGCTTCCTTGAGATTATTATATGCCTGGGTTACCCCTGTGATCACATTGTTGAAATCCTCCATAGCTTTATACCTGGCTACCGGGTCAAACTGTGCAGGGTCCAATCTCGGGTCTGAAGCAACTTTCAGAACCGTGGAGTCCTTGTTGCCCTTGTATTCAAATATCATTTTATACTCTCCCGGGACCATGGGCATTCCACCGGGTTCTCGTTTTTCTTTTGGCTCTGATCTGGCCGGGTAATTCACACCTTTGGAATCAGGTCTCCAGTTTATCCTGTTCATACCCTCTTTTATATTGCGTTTGAAGGTCCTGATTGTATCACCTTCCGTGTTGATAGCCAATATTGTTATTTGCTTTCCTTTCTTATCACTTTTTTCTTTTCCTTTACCCTCCTTACCCGATTTTTTGTCCTTCGTATCTTTCGGTTTTTTGTCAGGTTTCTTTTCTTTTCGGTTCTTTCCTGTTTCAGTTTTTCCTGAATTCCTTTTCTCTTCTTTTCCCGGTTTGACCCAGACTGTAAACATGGCACCTCTACTCTTATTATCTCCTACAAAATCACCCTGTGCAATAAATCTTGTGCCATCATAAGATCTTGAACTGGTTTGATATACTGTACCGGGTTCAAAAACGACTAAGGTGGAATCAAGTATTGCTTTACCTTCTTCCGCCAGCTTTCTCAGTGGTTTAATATCGTCGAGTACATAAAAAGACCTGCCGAAAGTACCAAGTACAAGGTCATCAAACTTATCCTGGATTTTCATATCCCGAATTTGTACGGAAGGCAATCCCTTTTCCCATTTCATCCAATTTTCACCTTTATCAAGGGAGAAATAAAGACCGACGTCTGTTCCCAGGAAAAGCAAGTTTTCATTTTCAGGGTCCTGGACAACAGAACAAACAAATCCTTCGACATCAGAATCATCAACCATCCTGTTCCAGCTTTTTCCATAATCCTCTGTATGAAACAAATAGGCACTCCAGTCATTCATCCGGTAGTTATTTACTACAACAAATGCTTCGCCGCCTTGATGCTCGGATAAAATGATTTGCGGAATCCAGGCATTTGCAGGCAAGCCCGGGATATTATTATTTAATTTTTCCCAGCTTGCGCCTCCATTTCGTGTCAATTGAATATTGCCATCATCCGTACCGACCCAAATGACATTTTCATCTTCAGCATCCGGAGTAATACACAATATTGTGGTATGGTTTTCAGCCCCGGTAACGTCTAGGGTCAGCCCTCCACTATTGGATTGATCCTGTTTTAATGTATCATTGGTCGTCAGATCGGGTGAAATAATTTCCCATGATTGTCCGCAGTCTAGGCTTTTATGAATATATTGACTGCCGTAATACAATCCACAATCCTGAACAGGATGCAGAGCAAGTGCGGCGTTCCAGTGAAATCTCAATTCCTTTCCTTCTGGATGCTGCGGTTTTATCAATTGAGTTCTCCCGGTTAACTTGTCCCACATTGCAAGGTTTCCGCCCTGCGACATGGCATAACCGTACCTGTTATCATCTTTTCGTGCAGCAACATCGAATCCGTCTCCAAAGTATAACTCCTGCCAATCGGAATTTCTGATTCCCCCGCTTTTTAAAACAAATCCTGGACCTACCCAGGAACCATTGTCCTGCATACCCCCATAAACATTATAAGGGAAATCATTATCTACATCGACATGATAGAATTGTCCTACTGGCAAATTCAAAACGAACTGCCATGTTTTTGCACCGTCTCTTGAAATATTCAATCCACCATCATTGCCGTTTATGAGATAATTTGAATCATCCGGATCAATCCAGAACGCATGGTGATCCGGATGGACATTATTGCCATAATCCATGATTGTCCTGAATGTTCTTCCACCGTCTTCACTTTTCGACACATAAGACCAGAGATTATAAATTCTGTTCTCATTGTTTGGATCAACATATAGTTCAGAATAATAAAATGGCCTGTTTCCTATATTCTTCGAGGAAACCATGGAC
>JAHHJO010000097.1:0-3324 GCA_018680275.1 Bacteroidia bacterium | reverse complement strand
GTCGATAGACATCGGAAGCGGCGGCATTATAGGTTTTTTTACGAATGGCGGGGAGGAACTGGTCCGTATTGTAGACAATGAGCTTGCCCCGGTTGATACTCTTGGTCCATTTACTCAAATCAATATACCAATCGTGGGTACTGATAATTTTGATTTTATGCTACAGGGTGTTCCAAATCTGGTCGGAAATCATAAGCCATATAACTACGGATTGAACTATCATGCTGCGTCAGACACTTATGATAAAGTTGACCTTGTATCTCTCAAGAAGAATTCTGCCATAGTGGCTGCGTTGACATTGGGGTTTGCAAACCTTGATGAAGAAAATGCAGCATTATTGCAAAGGCAGACCCGCAGTGAAATTGAAGCCATGTTTGAAGAACACAAACTTGAATTTACCATGAGGATGTTCAACGTATGGGAGCCTTGGATAGCGAAGGAAAGAGGACGCAAGTAGTATTAAACTATTCTGATATATATTTTTAACTGTCCCTCTTGATAATAATTATATTTGCGGGAAGGTTATATCAAATATAAAAACCGCAATTCACTTTGACTATAAAAAAATTCTTGCTCAATCTGCTACTGATGCTGCTCCTCGTCCTATTTGTTTTTGGAGGGGTACTTCTTTGGTTAAGGTTTTATACCAACCATGGTCAACGGCTGGAATTGCCGGACTATAATGGCAAACATATCGTTGAAGCCACAGAAGATGCAGAAGACAGATCGTTTCAGTTGGTTGTAAAGGATTCGACACACAGGGTAGGCGTACCGGGAGGAATTATTTTATCTCAAAATCCTAAACCCGGGTCCAGGGTTAAGGAAAACAGGAAAATATATGTTGATGTCGCCAAGTATAATCCTGACCTTATTGCCCTTGCAGATATGCGTCCCATGTATGGTCGTGAATATGAAAATAAAAGAAAGGAACTGGCCTCCCAATTCATAAACTCCAAAATTAAAGGCCGAAGATACGATCCAGGCGAACCAAACCATATACTGGAAGTCTGGTATGAAGGAGAATTGATAGATGGTAACTCGGGAAGGAAAACTGGAGTTAATATCAAAGTGGGCAGTACCCTGGAGTTTATTGTTTCCAGTTATGAAGGCGGGCAGGTATCTTCTACCGATTACAGTTGTAAAACATTGAGGGAAGCAAAATGGATTTTTGATCAATACAGGTTGCGAATAGGTGATATAGAACGTATTGGCGTCATTACAGACATGGATAATGCATACATCATTGCACAGGATCCACCCCATGAAGAAGGCAAGGAAATCCCTTTCGGAACAAGGATAAACCTGAGTGTCCAGCAAGAGAAACCCGAAAGATGTGAAAGTGCATCTCAGTAATTTAAGAAGCATACATAACATTCCCGATGCAAAACATCCAGTTTCCAGTCACTTTCAAGTTTAAAATCTCTACACTTTCAAATGACTTTACAGCAACTGATGCAAGGGAAAGGGTGATTGCATATGTAAGACAGAAACTCTTTAAACTCAAAGAAGAAGTCATCATATACGATAATGAATCCAGGACAAGAGAGATCGCCAGGATGAAAGCCAACAAATGGCTTGATTTTTCTGCGACCTATACGATGTATAATGAAGTTGGTGCAGAAATCGGAAAAGTTGTCAGGGATGGATGGGGTTCAATATGGAGTGCAAGGTTTTTAATTTATGACATGCATGACAACCAGAAATTCTCTATCGATGAAGACAATCCCTGGGTCAAAGTTGCAGATGGAATATTTAACCAGATTCCGGTTGTGAATATCCTGACAGGTTACTTCTTTAATCCTTCTTATAAGGTGAAGGATATGCACAATCGAGATATCATGAGCATCAGGAAGACGCCTTCTTTTTTTGGCAGGTATTTCAAACTGGAGAAATTGACATCTTTGGAAAAAGAAGATGAGAAGTCCATATTACTCAGTCTCATGATGATGATGTTATTGGAAAGAGACCGTGGATAATTCTGTCATTGAATAAAACTGCCATAGAAAACACGTATAAAGTCTTACCGCCTATGCTAATTTTTCTTAAATGCATTTGCATTATTCCTAAAAAAACATCTACTTTTGCATTCACTTAAAAAAGATCTTTTAAATGCAGGCCTTAAGGCAGTTTTCGATCCCCTTAAAAGGGTTGAAAAATGGAATACATGAATTTGTCTTCCATATCAATAAAAACTTCTTTTCATCATTTGACAGTTCTCCGGTTAACAATGGTCAGCTGGAAACAAAATTAAATCTTGAGAAGAAGTCGGATCACATTATACTTGACTTTTTTACAAAGGGTTATGTAAATACGGATTGTGATCGATGCACAGCCTTAATCAAGCTTCCCGTTGAATCAGATTTTGAAGCGATTGTAAAGTTCAGGGAAGAACCGGGAGATGATGGAGATGTGATATACATTCAGGTTGAAGAGCATCAGATAAACGTTGCGACTTTGATTTATGAACAAATTATTTTGTCCATACCATTGATTAAGACATATAACTGTGAGTCTGAAGATCCAAAACCCTGTAATGAGAAGGTATTAAGTATTTTGACAAAAGATTCGAAGAAAAGTACAAACCCCATTGGGGAGGCTTTAAAAAATTTGAAAATAGACTAAAATTAAATCGCGATGGCACATCCGAAGAGTAGAATATCAAAACAAAGAAAAAGAAAAAGAAGAACGCACAAGAAAGCGACTATTCCACAAATTGCTGTTTGCAGTAAGACAGGAGAAGCACATCTTTACCACCGTGCCTACTGGCATGAAGGAGATATGTATTATAAAGGGAAAAAAATTGTTGAAGGCGTCGGATTTGAAGACTAAATCAATATTTAAAATATATATTTTTAAAGCCCTTTACTTTTATGTTAAGGGCTTTTTTAATTTAAACGATCAGCCATGAAAGAAAAAATTAATACCAATAGAGCACCAGCACCTGTCGGCCCCTATAACCAGGCGATCAGAGTAGGCCAGTTTCTTTTTGTCAGCGGTCAAATCGCGATTAACCCCGAATCAGGAGACCTTGTTACCGATAATATTGACCTGGAAACCATCCAGGTGATGAAGAATATTGGTGCAATTCTTAATGAAGCAGGCATGGACTACAAAAAGATTGTCAAAGCTTCTGTGTTTGTAACTGATATGCATTTATATGGAAGGATCAATGGTGTATATGAACAATACTTTGAAGATATGATCGCTCCGGCAAGAGAACTTGCTGAAGTATCGAACCTCCCTAAATTTGTAAATGTTGAAATATCTGTGATAGCAGCAGAACTTTAAATCCAATGAGCGAAGAGAAAAGAAAAAGTGTACTGT
>JAHHJO010000322.1:0-12362 GCA_018680275.1 Bacteroidia bacterium | reverse complement strand
TATAGGGATCGAATGTCCAGCTTGAAGCAATGGTTGTGACGCCTTTAAAAAACCTTGAGGTACTGCTGACTGTCACCCGGCTCCATTTCAGGGAGTCAGCAGCAAAATTATAATTACCACTAAGGTTGATGTTATCAAAGAGTTTTAATTTCTTTTCTGTAGAATCCTTTTTGGAAAAATATTTGATCTCCAGGACGTTGGATAACCTGTAAGTCATCAATGAGCTCAGGTTTGAAAATGAAGGTGATCCAAATGGTCCGCTATCAAACCTAGTGTATTGTTCTATTCTTTCATCCAGTAAATAAAGTGTATCTGTATATATACTCCGCGTATCCGGGGCGTAGGAAAAACCAATATCAGGTTTCATGGTATGCCTGATACCACGAAGCCAGCCTTTTGAAAATGTTTTTGTTCCGAAAATCTGGGTATTCAGACTTATACCTGCGCTGTATTTATAGAAGCGATCAAAACCGGTCAGGTTTTCTTGGGTTATGTCATTTGACTGGATGCCTGTATCAGGGTTTTCGATCACTCCAGCCGTTTTTTCAAGTGTATTCAAAACCCATGTTTCCTCATAATCTGCACGGGGAACAAGGTTAAAGTATTTCATGACTCTTGTCGACAGGGAAGTTGAAAGATCATGATTCATCCCGGTTTTAATATCCTCGTACATCTCTTGAGTAAACATTGTTGTATCCGTCGTTGTGACGAAACTTTTCATTCTCATATCGTAATCGAAAGACACCCTCTCATACCATTTTTCTTTGTTGGAGCCCTTGTTCTTTTGTTTAAATGGAAAAATGGTATTCATATTAAGTTTAATATCCGGAAGTGTAATATTTACGACCCCTGAATTTGTATTTTGATTATGATCCAGACCTAGACTGAAAGAAAACGGCGTCCTTGGCATATTATGACGGTAATAGAAATTGGATGTATAGGTACTTGTAAGAACACTCTGGGCATCATTGAATACCCTGGCCTGGTTATTATTTCCTACTATATTAATCGATCCTCCGATATCTATATATGGATGTGCCTTTGCTTCCTGCCTGTGCTGAAGTCTTACTGTAAACCCTTTCCTGGATAATTTTTGTGCCGTTTCAACATCTTCTGTAATGGTATTATCAAAAGAAAGATAAAGGCTGCCATTATACTTATATTTCTTTTTGTATTGCGTATTTGTATACAATGCAAAAGATCCCCTGCTATATATGTCTGCCGTCAGTTTTACATGGATATAGTCATTGATTGGAAAATACCAGCCAATACCTCGCAGTCCAAATCCTTTATTCCTGGAGTTGAATTCATAATCCTGGGGAAATATAAAACCTGAACTTTTACCCTGGGTCAATGGATAAAATCCGAATGGGACCCATAATGGCGTCGGAATACCCCCGATCTCAAGGTTGGATGGACCAATTACTGCTACTTTCTCAGGAATAACTTTTAATCTTTTTGCCCTGAATCCAAAATGAGGATTTTCATGATTGCAGGTAGTAATAAGCGCGTTGGAATTATAGACGGCATCATCATCCGAATATTGATTTGACTCGGCACTAACATATTTCGTCCTTTCACCATGAATCAGAAATTCCCCTTCTGTTGTAATTGCATCGAATACTATACCTTTCTCAGTTTTAAAATTATACTTCAGGCGATTATAAGTGTATTCTTTTTGTCCGTCATAAAACTTCGGTTTTTCACTCAAAGGATTAAAGGGTTGTTTCCTCGCATCTGCATAATTATTTCCAAGATCAAGAATGATGTAATCTGCATTCAGTTTTTTGTCTTCATATTCCACATAAGCACTCCCGTATAAATGAATGAGTTCATGTACATTATCATATATCTGGGAGTCAATCGCCCCAAAAATCAGTTCGGATTCAATTGTATTCTCAGCAAATTTTTCAGTTGTTTTTTGTTGTTCTGCCGAAATGAGGGTATCAGTGGTGATCAACAGGGTGTCCTGGCTTTGTACAGGAATACTGAAACCCAGACAAACAATTGTAATAAATAATATGTTTTTATGTAAAATCAAGCAGATAAAATAATCATATTAAAAATATTCAAAATATATAACTCGTTTTTTTTCAAAGACATATTGTTTAAATTCTGGAGAACTTAATTTATAGCATGCATGAAAATTCAATTCCAAAATATGAATTAAACGATATTATTTATATAAAACGTTATATAAGGAGTGTAGTATCTATATCATTCCATTATTTAGACCTGCATCATATAGCTTGAATAACGAATTAATCCTAGTTTTGCAACCACTATGAAGAAAGAAGTCCAAATTGCATTATTAGCCATCGTAACCCTGGCCTTATCCTTTTGGGGATTTAAATTTCTTGGTGGCAATAATCTCTTCAGCGGAGATAAAATATACTATGCCATGTTTAAAAATGTCAAAGATGTAAATACAGCTACGCCTGTATTGATCAATGGCTACCAGGTAGGTACAGTGATCAGTCTCATGCCTGAAAAAGAAAACATCGCAAATATTAAAGTCGGGTTCCAGGTCAAAAAAGATATCAAGATTCCTAAAGATGCTATCGTTGAATTACGATCCTCCAGTCCACTTGGAGGCAGGGAACTGGAACTTGTTTTTGTTAAGATGTGTGATGGTGATGACTGTGCTCCGGCAAAGACCGTGCTCAGGGGTAAAACACTTGGACTGGTCGGATCACTTATTACACCAAGTGAATTGGATCCACATCTTGATTCTTTCAGCCAGACATTCAACGAGACCCTTGGCAGGCTTGGGAATGCTGATTCAGAAGCACCCATTGACAAGGCCATTCTTAATTTGTCCAAAACCATGGAAAGTCTGGCTATTTCGACTGCAAAGTTTGAGCAACTCATGGACAGATCCTCCAGGAATATGGAGAAAACCATGGAAAATATGGCAAGCTTGAGTTCATCGCTCATAGAAAGCAATGAAAAACTTGGATCTATTCTGGAAAATGTAGATGTGATTACGACAGATTTGACTAAATCTCCACTTTCCAAGACCTTAGATAACACAAATGCGACTATGGAACAGGCAGCTTCAAGTCTTGAAAGTCTTGAGATGACTATGAGTGATGCCAGTACTACTCTCAATGAACTGAACAGCATACTTCAAAAGGCGGGCAGTGAAGAAGGGACTATCGGCAATATGCTTAACAACAAAGAACTGTATGAAAATATAGAAGAAACCACTTCAAACCTCAATCTTCTCCTCCAGGACATGAGACTTAACCCCAGAAGATATTTCAGGTTGTTTGGAAAGAAATCACCTGAATATGCTTACCCTGAAGAAGACCCCTCTGATCAGGGGAAATAGTATTTACCAGGAATATAGTTTAGGAGTTTATGAGTTCAATAAGTTTAATGAGTTCATTGATTAGGGAGGATTCCCCTTCAAGGGTCAGCGGTGTGGATGAGTATTAGCCTCGATGAAGTCTAGGATGTTATTAAGAAAACACCTTACCCGTCAATAAATATTTGTTATTCCAGAGTTTGGATTCTTATTCAAAACTTAGCATAACAGTAGACCTATCTAAATAGATAGAGCCAAAAAAAATATGATATCTGAAATCTTAAGTCTTAGTACCTTGTACTAATTAAGACATGGTATTGACGAATTTCGTCAATTTGCTCTTGAGGTTTGCCGCTTTATTGGCATGCCAGTTGTTTTTCTTTGCCAGTCTGTCGATCATAGAGACAACTTTAGGTAGATAGCCTGCGGCTTCCTTTTTGTCGGTCATAGATCTTAGCTTGGCAATAGCCGTTCTGGTAGACTTCTTGTAGTACCTGTTTTGAAGTCTTTTCTTAGCGTCTTGTCTTATCCTCTTTTTTGCTGATGCGTGTTGTGCCATCTACATTTTTTTTAAATGTGGATGCAAAAGTAATATTTTTTCATATATCAGGCTTTAATTTTTTATAATTTCGAGATTTATTTCCATCCAGAGAAAATTTGAGAATAGCTTTACTTGTTTAAAACTTCTTTAGAAATTACTTATTCATAATCCAGGATTAAATATTAACCATAATAAAATGAAAGATTATTCCTACGTATTCAATGCACATCCTGCATTTATAGATGATATGTACGCCAAGTATAATGCGGATCCCAATTCAGTGGACGAAGGATGGCGTGTGTTCTTTGAAGGATTTGAATTTGGCGATTTACAGGGAGCTACCCTCAGCGAAAACGGACAATCCTACCAGATCTCTGAAAAGGAATTTGGTGTGCTATTTTTGATCAATGGATTCAGAACCAGGGGACATTTGTTATCAACGACAAATCCTATCAAAGAAAGGAGGGATCGAAAACCTCACCTGGACCTTGAAGACTATCACCTTTCAGAAAGTGATCTCGATAAGAAATTTGCTGCAGGCGCTGAAATTGGAATACCAAACGGAAGTTTGAGAGATATCATCGCAAAATGCCGGAAAATTTATGCCGGAAATATCGGTTTTGAATTTGCACATATCGAAAACCGCGAAAAAAGAACCTGGCTCAGAGAAAAAATTGAAGGCTACGACCTGTCGGGATCCTATGGATTGGAAATTGATGAGAAAAAAAGAATCCTGGACAAATTAAATGGTGCTGTAATATTTGAAAGATTCCTCCACACCAAATATGTTGGTCAAAAAAGATTTTCCCTTGAAGGAGGAGAAACAACAATAGCCGCTTTGGATGCCATCATAAACAAGGCCGCTGACTCAAAAGTGGAAGAAGTCGTTATCGGTATGGCTCACAGGGGCCGACTCAATGTTCTGGCCAATATCATGGACAAAACATATGAAAACATCTTCAATGAATTTGAAGGCAATACCTTGCCTGACCAAAGCTTTGGAGACGGGGATGTAAAATACCACCTGGGATATTCCTCAATTATTGATACAGCGCACAGCGGAAAAATACATCTCAAGCTCGCACCCAATCCATCTCACCTTGAAGCTGTGAATCCTGTCGTAGAAGGATTTGCAAGAGCCAAGGCAGATATTCTTTATGAAAGCAACTACGACAGGATCCTACCTATACTCATTCACGGTGATGCAGCTGTCGCAGGTCAGGGCGTGGTCTATGAAACCGTGCAAATGAGTCAACTTGAAGGTTACTATACAGGTGGAACCATCCATTTTGTGATTAACAACCAGATAGGATTTACAACCAATTTTGACGATGCCCGGTCTTCTACTTATTGCACAGCATCGGCTTCTCTTGTCCAGGCACCTGTTTTTCATGTAAATGGTGATGATCCGGAAGCTGTGGTATTTGCTGTTAAACTTGCAACAGAATACAGGCAAAAATTCAACAACGATGTATTCATAGATATGGTATGTTACCGTAAACACGGACATAATGAAGGCGATGATCCAAAATTTACACAACCCGAAATGTATGGGATCATTAGAAACCACCCTAATGCAAGGGAGGTATATGTGGAAAGACTGGTACAACGAGGTGATGTTGACAAAGCACTCGCGGAAGCTATGGAAACGGAATTCTGGGGACACCTGCAGGATCGATTGAACCTGGTAAAGGAAAAACCATTACCATATACCTACCAGGAACCGGAACTGGCCTGGAAGTCACTAATCCGAACTGTTGATCTGAAGGATTTTGAAAAATCTCCAAAAACAGGAATATCACAAAAGAATATCGATAAACTCCTGGATCATATCTCCGTCACGCCAAAGGGCTTAGCACCCTTGTCAAAAGTTAACAGATTGCTTAAATCAGTCAACAAACTGAAAGATAAAGATATGCTTGACTGGGCAATGGCAGAACTTATAGCCTATGGTTCAATCCTGATTGATGGAAAAGATGTCAGGATGAGTGGACAGGATGTAAAAAGAGGTACTTTCTCTCACAGGCATTCGGTATTTCACGATAAAGATGATTTTAATGAATACAACAGGCTTGATGGCATAGCCAGGGATCAGGGCAAATTCAGGATATTTAACAGTCTCCTTTCAGAATTTGCGGTTCTTGGATTTGAATTCGGATATTCACTTGCATCTCCAAACAGCCTGGTTATATGGGAAGCACAATTTGGTGATTTCTATAATGGTGCCCAGACTATCGTCGATCAGTTTATCAGCTCCTCTGAAAGCAAATGGCAAAGGATGAGCGGACTTGTTCTTTTGTTACCTCACGGATACGAAGGTCAGGGACCTGAACACTCCAGTGCCAGGATGGAGCGATTCCTTCAGATCACTGCTGAATGCAATGTAAGTATTGTAAATATGACTACACCTGCTAACCTCTTCCATGCATTGCGGAGACAGTTGGTAAGAACATTCAGAAAACCATTGATCGTTATGTCACCAAAATCAATGCTGCGTCATCCTGATGCAACATCTCCGGTATCAGATTTTAAAACTGGAACATATTTCAAAGAAGTAATCGATGATGCGGATGCAACGCCAAAAGATATCAGCAGGTTGCTGATATGCTCAGGTAAAGTATATTATGATCTTTTGAATGCCAAACGAGAGCATAAACTTGACAATATTGCAATCGTACGACTTGAACAATTGTATCCTTTCCCTGAGAATCAGATGAAAGCTATTCTAAAGAAATATTCAAAAGCTGAAAAGTACTGGGTACAGGAAGAATCAGCGAATATGGGTGCCTGGGATTATTTGATGAGATACTGGAGAAGAGAAGACATAGAGTTGATCTCAAGATCAGCAACTGCCAGTCCTGCTACAGGATTTAAAAAGATTCATGATAAGCAACAGGAAGTTCTGATAAAGAAAGCACTGGATTTGTAAGAAGTTCTTAGTGTTTACCATTGTAGAATACAAATGACATGCCCCAATGCAGGAAGCCTTCATCTGTATTTGGTCTTTGAGGGATGTCCATACCTTCTGCCATTTGTGAAAGATTAATATTTGTCAATGGAATCTGTATGTATGGTTTTATTGCAAATGACACGGATCGACTGCTTATAATATTGTAAGCAACAGAGATCTTTGCCGTCCACTGTGAATCATTTATCAAGTCTCTTTTATGATCAGATCCAGCGATTCGTTCCCTGAATCTTATGCGATTATATCCAATCCCGGTCCCAATACTCAAAGGACCAAAGAAATTTTCGAAAGAAAGGGTGAACTGGTTCATAGAATAGAAGAACTCTTCTTCAAAAAGAGCTCCGGATTCGGTTTCTCCAACAGCTGCACCATCTTGCTTGAGGTTACTCCAGGAGAATTCTACAGCATTTTCTGCTAATTGATACCTTGCCCCTAATTCGACACCTTGCATGAAGTCGAGTTCATCTAAAGGGATATCGATTATTTCGAAATTTGAAATATTGAATTCTGAAACCATTTGATCATAAACCCCTGGAGACATAAAACCGAGGTTATATCCTATTTTGATCTGGACCTGAGAAGACATATTGGTACAAATAGTAAATAAGAACAGAATAATCAGATGACGACGTATCAATAAACCAAATACATTCATAGATTAGTAAAATTAAATATTTTAGAGTTTAATTCACTGGTGTTGATTTATGGCTGGAAAAAAGAAAGCAGATAGCGGAACAAAAAAAGTTAGCTCTGTAAAAACTGAAAATAAAAAGGAGAGCAATTTCCCTCTTAAGGCACTTGATGTCAACATCAAATATCTTGCACTTCTCTCTTTTATTGTCATTGCATTCATACTCTACTTTCAATGCCTGACATTTGGCTACGTCCTTGATGACAAGATTGTAATTACAGACAATTCATTTACAAAAAAAGGATTTGCCGGGTTATGGGACTTATTCACAACAGAGAGTTTTCAAGGATATTTTGGAGAACAAAAAAACTTGCTTGAAGGTGGAAGGTACAGGCCTTTGTCGCTGATGACATTTGCTATCGAACACCAGTTTTTTGGACTGAACAGCGCCCTGAGTCATCATGTAAACGTACTATTATACGGACTCTGTGGATTCTTTAGTTTCATAACTCTCCGGAGGCTGTTTAAAGAAAAAACCTATAAAACCAAGGTATTTATTTCATTATCCTTCCTTGCTTCTGTATTATTTATTGTCCACCCTATTCATACAGAAGCTGTGGCCAATATAAAGGGGCGTGATGAAATATTGGCATTTATGTTCAGTATGCTGAGCATGTTTTTCGCACTGAGATTTTATGACAGGCAAAAACTCATCTCACTTGTATGGATGATACTTTGTTTCTTTCTTGGATTACTTGCTAAAGAAAATACCATCACCTTCCTTGCCATTATTCCATTCGGAATGCTCTTGTTCAGATCAGGTAATAAAAAGAAAATTATCCAGATCACCGGACTTTTGCTTGGTACTGTAATAGGATATCTTGTGCTTCGGTATCAGGTCATCGGTTTCCTTTTCAATGGAACACCGTCCAATGATATTATGAATAATCCATTTGCCGGACTAAATAGTGTAGAAAGACTGGGGACCATTTTTTATACACTTATGGTATATATCAGGCTTAATATTTTCCCCCATCCTCTAACCCACGATTATTACCCATATCATATTCCGGTTTTGAACTTTGAAGATTACCGGGTATGGTTATCCATATTATTTCACCTGTTCCTGGCATTTGGGGTTTTTTATTTCTGGAAACGTAAACCTAAAGTCTCTTTTGCGATCGGGTTCTATCTTGCGGCGATGAGTATTATATCAAACCTTGTCGTGAATGTAGGTACTTTCATGAACGAAAGATTTGCTTTTACAGCCTCTCTTGGGTTTTGTATTCTCGCAGTTTATCTTCTTCAAAGACTAAATTCAAAGTTTCCGCAATTGGATAAGAATTTATTGAAAGGAAGTGTAATTGTTATCGCATTATTATTTTCTGCAAAGACCTGGTTGCGCGTGCCAGTCTGGGAAAACGCCCTGACACTAAATCGGGCTGCAGTTTCGGTATCAAAAAATTCGGCCAGGGCCAATTCATTTATGTCAACAGCCCTCTTTGAAGAATATAAGGTAACAACCGATCGTCAAAAACAAATGGAGCTACTTAATGAAGCACAGCCCTATATGCAAAAAGCATTAAGTATTTATCCGAATTATTACAATGGCAATCTCATGCGTGCTGGAATCGCAGCTGAAAAATATAAACTCGATGGCAACCTGAATAATTTGCTATCGGAGTTTATAGAAGTTATGAAAGTACGTCCTGATGTAGATTATTTGACTGAATACCTGGAATACCTCAATAACAGGGCAGATACTGGAAGGATGGGACAGTTTTATACACAGGCAGGTAAAACAATTCTCAACCAGGGTGTCAATGTGACCTGGGCTGTTCACTACCTGCTGATGGGTAACAAAATCGACCCGCAAAATCAAGCCATTAAATCATTATTAGTACAAGGGTATACCATGCTCGGAAGACCAGCGGATGCCGCCAAATTTAAATAATGCCACATGACAACTTCCTCTACAAAATAGCGCTCAATTATATTCCGAATGTCGGTTGTATCAATGCTAAAAAATTAGTTGCATTCTGTGGTAGTGCTAAAGGTGTTTTTGAAGCAACGAGAAAAGAGCTTTCGAGGATACCAGGTATTGGCGAAACACGGATCAGGGATATTATGAGCAAGTCTGCCTTAAGGAAAGCAGAGCATGAATTAACGCTTGTAAACAAACAGGATATTCAACTCTATTATTACCTCGATGAAGATTACCCTATTCGTCTGAAACAATACCCAGATGCCCCAATTATACTTTACCACAGGGGAAACACAGACATTAATTCATCCAGGACTGTTTCCATTGTCGGAACCAGGCAAGCGACAGCCAGGGGATTAGGAATATGCAGGGAATTTGTTGAAAACCTGAAATCTTATGAATGCCTTATTATCAGTGGTCTTGCTTATGGCATAGACAGTTGTGCACATAAAACAGCCCTTGAAAATCAAATTCCCACACTCGCCGTTGTTGGTACCGGCCTTGCATCCATATACCCGGCAGCTAACCGAAAACTGGCTCATTCCATGCTGAAAAATGGTGGGGTCCTATCAGAGTTTCCAATGAATACCAAAGCAGACAGGGAAAATTTCCCCCGGCGAAACAGAATTATTGCAGGACTTTCGGATGTAATCCTTGTCATAGAATCAGGATTGAGAGGCGGATCGGTCATTACCGCTAAATACGGAAATGATTATGCCAAGGATGTATTTGCCATCCCTGGCAGGATATCAGATCCCTTATCTGAAGGTTGTAACCAACTGATCAAGACGCACCAGGCGCACTTGTGCAGTTCTGTAGATGACATTTCCTATATCATGGGATGGGATCATCAACATAACCCCAAGCAGTTAAAAATTGAATTTGAACTGGAAAAAGAAGAGCAACTCATCATTGATCTGATTCGCAGTAAAAATGAAATTTCCCTGGAATTAATACATTATGAATCAGGAATTTCCTTCTCAGCTTTAAGTAGTTTACTTTTGGGACTGGAATTTAAAGGTCTCGTAACATCTATACCCGGTAAAAAATATATTTTGACTTAAATTTCCCATAGAGCATGAATAAATCGATCATATTGTTTGTCTTATTTTCATTTTTAATTTCCTGTAAGACAAATCAAGCCATTACCCCTGAAACAAAACCTCTTGCCAAGAATATCATTTTATTTATTGGAGATGGTATGGGTATCGGGCAGATAACCGGAGGTACTTTTGCAAACAATAACTATTCTTCTCTTGAAAGATTCCCTGTGACCGGATTGCATAAGCCTTATGCCTCTGATAGCCTGATAACCGATTCAGCAGCTGGGGCTACTTCATTTGCCTGTGGTATTAAAACATACTACAATGCTATTGGTGTCGGACCAGATTCATTACCCAGGCAAACCATTTTAGAGGAAGCTGAAATGAAAGGATTGAAAACAGGATTGGTAGCTACATCAACAATCGTTCATGCCACGCCGGCTTCATTCATTGCTCATAATATAAGTCGGAGAAATTATGAGGAAATTGCCGAAGATTTTTTAAAAACAGATGTTGAGTTCCTGGTAGGTGGAGGTATGAAATTTTTTAACAGGCGTGAAAAAGACGAACGAAACCTGGTGGAAGAACTTGAATCAAAAGGATATGTTGTTAAAAACTATCTTGAGGATTTTGTAAACTATAAAGATGAACTTATGCAATATGATAAGTTCATTTATTTCTCAGCCGATAACAGTCCCCTTACTGTAGAACAGGGGCGGGATTACCTGGCAGATGCCTCAATAAGTGGCGTTAAATTTCTTGATTCAAAAGCTGATAAGGGTTTCTTTATTATGGTAGAGGGATCACAGATCGACTGGGGTGGACATGCAAATAATACAAACTGGATCATCTCGGAATTTAAAGACTTCTCTGAAACGATCGGGAAACTGCTGGATTGGGCAGAAGCAGATGGTGAAACCCTGGTTGTCGTTACAGCTGACCACGAGACCGGTGGATTTACAATTCAACCGGGTTCAACTATGGATAGCCTTGTAACTGCATTTACAACAACAAACCATAGTGGTGATTTTATCCCTGTATTTGCATTTGGTCCTGGATCCGAATATTTTTCGGGGATATACGAAAACTATGAGATCTATTACAAGATGCGAAAAGCAATGGGCTGGAAATAATATTGTGTTAGCCTCTTTTCCAGCATGAAGTAATATGATCATCAACCATTCCAACAGCTTGCATAAACGCATAAACTATGGTTGGACCAACAAATTTAAATCCCTTAGACTTTAAGTCTTTGCTGATCTTTTCGGATAAATCTGTTGAGGCGGGTATATCAGAAAGTTTTTCCCACTGATTGATAATGGGCTGACCACCCACAAAATTCCATAGATAGTCACTAAAACTATGTGATTCCATGATATTCAGATATGCCTTGGCATTAATCTGAACAGCTTCAATTTTAAGTCTGTTTCGAATAATTCCTGGATCCTGCATCAGTGATTCTTTCTTCTTTTTAGAAAACCCCGCTATTATCTCGACATCCCAATCAGAAAATGCATTCCTGTAACCATCGAATCTTTTGAGGATGCTATACCAACTTAATCCAGCCTGAGCACCTTCCAGGTTAAGGAATTCGAACAGTTTCCTGTCATCATATTCTGGTATGCCCCAGATATTATCATGATAATCCATGTATAATGTATCCTTCAGACACCAGGAACATCGTTGTTTTGTATCCATCTATGTTTTCTTTAATAGTTAATTACTTTTTATCCCTGTTCAAATATATCGTTTACAATATGTTTCGTAATCGACTATAAAATTAATGGAATGATATGTGCATTATAACTGGGTATTGCAATTTAAAGCCCTCCTTATTGCTATTTTTCTCCGGGTGTAAGACTTCTGTAAAACTGGATATAGAGGC
>JAHHJO010000076.1:0-3022 GCA_018680275.1 Bacteroidia bacterium | reverse complement strand
CTGATTAAAGGTTCGCATATACTACCTGTGTCGTCCGAACACGACTTTCTTGGAATCAGTGTTATTGAAGCCCTGTTCTGTGGTTTGCAGCCTGTATTACCTGAAAAAATGGTCTATGAGGAACACTTACCTTCTGGATTTGACTACTGCTTTTATCATGGACAAGATCAGTTTATCGAAAAGACCAGGAATGCCTTACTTACTTTAAGCTTATATGACTATACTGCTGTTAATCAGCACCTTAGGAAAAAATACAACATAAGTGATATTGTAGCTTGCTATGACAGATATTTCAAAAAAAAAGGCGCATGAAAAACATGCACCTTAAATTATTAATTCTTTAAGAATTGAGACTTCATCAGAAGCCCATTCCTCCACCCATCGAGCCCATTTGAGTCTGAAACTCCTCAAATGTCATTTCCTTATAACCATCAGTTTTCAGCTTGAACACTTCGGCATCCACAGTCTTCAATACTTCAGTAGCAGCAAAGGTCATAGAGAATTCGTCCATTTCAAGGACATATTCAAGCGGAAAGCCTTTCAGTTCGAAAGCCTGCATTCCCTGGATCAGCTTATTGCTGGCTTTAATATCAGGTGCAACCCACATTTCAAAGCCTAATGGCACTTCTTCTCCACTTAGTGTAGCTTTTATACACTTATATCCTAAAACCTCCTTGGTTGAGCTCTCATCGTATACGATTTCAACACCTTCCATAGCTTCGTTTTGCTCTTCTTCAAATTGTTTTCTGTCTTCTTTAGTGCTCTTAACCATCATTTTTTGGCCCATGGCATCAAAAAGAAAAGTCAGATGTTCATCCGCATTGTTGACAAGAGATTTCATGGTAATCATTCCACCCATCATATCTGCAGATACAAGCGATTTTTCTTCATTGAAAAAGTATTCAGTGGCTGTACCTCTTAACATTTCCAGTTGAGCTGCCATTTGTTCATTATCGGAATCTATCTCTGTAATTTCCATTTTGATACTTCCTTCAGATAATACATTCTGGCTGAAAGCTGGCATGGTCATCAGACCCAGCATTGTAAATAGTAGTAATTTAATATTTTTCATTAACGTGATTTTATTGTTTATAACATACTTAAGGTAAAATTCATACTAAAGGTTCGTGAATCTATAATTTTTAGATAAACTTAAGATAATTGACTATCAAAGCAGCCTATTTTATTTTCAAACAAATGTCCACTCATCAAAATACTTGAGGAATATCTTGGCCAGGTTTTCGGCATCCGATATTGCCCTGTGCTGAATACCTGTAAATTCAAATCCTTCCCTGATCACAATTTTCTTTAAGGTTCCTTTCACATGACTGTTTCCGTTATGTTTTAACCTGTCATATTGATCCTTGAGATTTACATAATTATCCAACCAATCAGTGTCAATATTATGTAAATGACAATCATCATTTAGAAGCTTTTTATCATTGTTACCCCATGAGCAGACATAAGTCTCTTCATTAAACAAATCCCCCCACTCCATAAATTCAATTACAACCCGGTCAAAAGTTTGTGCACTATTGACCTGTTGCTGCGAAATAGATGTTAGTTTTTTACAAAAACCGGATAACAAAGGATTGATCGTTGGCTTCACAAACCGTTCAAATCTTCCAAGTACATCGCCATAGGCATTGATACGGACGGCACCAATCTCGATCACCTCATTTAATCCTTTTGGTGGTCTTCCCAGCCAGCAGGTGGCTTCAAGATCATATATTATATAATTGTTCAATCGCTCGTTTATAACTGGTCTGTGTGTATAATCTCATTCAGGTTAGGGCGGTCAACAGGTAGTTCGTAGTGCTTCATCTTATTGTGATAATAATAAAGCAATCTAAGATCTTCAGTTCCTACATGTTTTCGGTCCATTAATTTAAGAACTTTTCTTGTATGATATATACCTACATTTCTCATCCCGTCTTTAAAACAACCCATTGCATCCTCTTTCAAGGGTTCCGAAAGTTTAACCTCCCCTTGCTTGTATTTCTCATTCAGGATCTTCTGATAATACCCTATCAGATCAACAACGTCTTCAATTGGAATCCTGATTTCCTTGATGGAAATTTTTAAAAGGTCGAAAAGGTCAAGTTCAGGATTCTGATTCTTAATGATGTTAAATACCACGAACGCCAGCAAGTGACTGGAGAGAATTATATTCTCAGCTTTAAAACTATGTACGATCTTTTCGGCGAGTATCCGTGTATAGACAGATTCTCTTTGTGTATCCTGATTAGGCACATCCTCTAATGAGAAGTACTTTTCTATATTTAGTTTCTTTCCTCGTTCATCATAACTCTCACCATCCTTGTCTACATAGTTGCCGAGTACATCCATTGGTCTTCCAAATGAAAGGTAAACTTCGGAATCATGTCGTCGGAGTAACCTCAGGAATGTAAGTATGGTTTTCAGAATGGAATCACTTTTTCTCTTTCTTGTAAATTTCTCCCTGCCGATAATTTTCAGGTGCTGATTGGTTAAGCCATATGCTTCAAATACGAAATGATATCCAAGAGCAAGTGGAATAACAAAGATCTTCTGATCAATATCATTTACAATACAATGTCTTTGAGCATCTATTACAGAATTAAGCAAGCCTAATTTGAGTTTATCTTCAATTGCACCTGACCTTGACCGTGTGCCGCCGGGGAAAAATATATGGTTTAAGCCTTCTATCAGCGACAGGCTTGCCATACTTTTAAGGGTTTCAAGATAAATAGGGTTCTTTTTACGCCGGTCTACCCTATACGCACCCAGTCGATTCATAAAATACGCCAGGATCTCGTAGTCGTAAAGATTCAGGCCGGCGCCATAAGCAAAAGCCGGAATACTGGCCTTCATATCAAGTCCATAACCGATCATAATTGAGTCAAGATTGGAATAATGAGTTGGGACTATCACTACCGTGCCTTTTTCAAATAAAGCTCTTAACTCTTCTACATGTCCATCTACCTTGATTTTCCTCAGCAGATCCTTTTTGTTACCCCATATCCATCTCTGACCTCTACCC
>JAHHJO010000582.1:0-19563 GCA_018680275.1 Bacteroidia bacterium | reverse complement strand
CAATATACCCATCTTCCGAAACGATCACTCCTGAGCCTGTGCCATTCTTAGGCTGAAAAAAGTTCCTTCCAAAGAAATCATCCATATCCCACATATCGAAAAATTCTCCAAATGGAGACCGGCGGTTTTGTTGTTGATCCTGGTACCTTTGTTGTGCAAGTTCCCTACTCTCAAGCGCCGATATGTGCACCACGGCCGGTGTAACTTTTTCTGCTGCTTCTACAAAATCAAATGGTGCTGGTGCTGTTGGATTATTTGCCAATACGGCTCTTGGAGATTGATTCTGTAATGACACATATTGTGTGTCATTGTTCATAAACTGAACGGCCACAATTGCCATAAGACCACCAATAAATCCAGCAAATATCAATGGAAATAATCTCTTCATTTCTTCGTCTTTTTTGATAGTTAAAAACGTCTGAAGAATTATGAAGTTACCTGTATTCCTTTGTTTAACAATAAATTAACAGGCAAACCGGGGACTTCCTACCCGCTGTATTTAGAAAAGATCTTATCAATCTTTAATGCAAGCTTTCGGTCTTTTTCCGTAACAATATTGCCAGCATCATGGGTATTCAGAAATACTTCTACCTCATTCCAGCAATTGGTCCACCTGGGGTGGTGGTTCATTTTTTCAGCTTCAATAGCCACAGCAGTCATAAAAGAAAATGCTTCAATAAAGTCACTGAAGAGAAAAGTCTTGTACAATTGATTATCTGCTTCTTTCCACATAATTATTGGTGTGACCAGTCAAAGTCGTCTATAGAATTGAGACATGATTTTAGAAGATCAATGCTATCCCTGATATCTTTTTTGTGAGCCATTTCAATAACCTGGTGTAAATACCTGGTTGGGATAGATATGCCACCGGCTATGCTTCCTCCTCTTGCATATCGTTGCATTCCTGCAGTATCCGTTCCTCCGGCAGTAAGAACTTCTACCTGGTAGTCAATGCCTTGTTTCTGGGCTACTTCTTTCATAAACCTGACCATCCTGTAGTCGCATATTGTCATGCCGTCCAAAACCTTTATGGCTGTGCCTTTGCCCAACTGTGTGACCTGCTCATGAGTTCCTGCTCCGGGAAGGTCGTAGGCAAGTGTAACATCAAGATTAATCGCAAAGTCAGGGTCTATACCCATTGTTGCGGCTATAGCTCCACGTATTCCTACTTCTTCTTGTGTTGTAAATACAGCATATATATCCAATGGAAGATCTACATCCTTAAGTTCTTTTAATGCTTCAATAAGTATAAATACGGATACCCTGTTGTCTATTGATTTCGAATTTACCGTATTCCCCATTTCAATAAAACTTCGTTCCCTTGTTATAGGATCTCCGACAGAAATTAACTTCTTTACATCCTCACCACTATATCCCGTGTCAATGAAAAAATCAGTTGCTTTGAGTGACTTTGCCTTTTCTTCAGGTGTTAATACATGTATTGGTTTAGTACCCATAACACCAATGATATCTTCTTCTCCATGAATAATGACACGTTGTGCTGTCAGAGTTTTGGGATCAAAACCTCCTAAAGTATGAAACCGGATAAATCCATTGTCATCTATGTGTGTGACAATAAAACTAATCTCGTCCATATGGGCTGCAATCATCATCTTTTTGTCACTTTTCCCTTTCCTGAGTGCGACAAGATTACCCATTGCATCCGTCGATATTTCATCTACATAACCCTCTATTTCTTTTTTTATAAATTCCCTGATTCTGTGTTCAAAGCCCGGGGCTCCTGGAACCTGAGTTGTTTGTCTAAGTAGTTCAATATCTATCATTTATCTTCGTTATTAACCTGCACAAAATAATACAATTGTTTGAGATGGAAACATATTCAATTATCTTGCCTGTTTATGTTAAGATTGGGCATAAGCAATGAATCGGATTAGACAATTTGCAGGACAAACAGTGATTTACGGACTTGGGCACATCTTGTCCAGGATATTGTTCTTCCTCCTGATAACCGTCTATCTGACATACAGGCTTAAGGACCAGTATCAATATGGCATATATACTGACCTTTATGCCTATGTTTCTTTACTGATCATTTTGTTCTCCCTCAGAATGGATACAGCTTTTTTTCGGTTTGGAAGTAAAGCTGAAAACAAGGACTTTGCTTTTTCTACGGCAATTTTTCCTGTTTTCATTTCTTCCCTAGTGCTTCTAATTCTCGGTTTTATTTTTGCCAAACCAATTGCTGCAGCATTATATTATCCGGATAGTCCGCACTATGTGCGATGGTTTTCCCTTATCCTTGCTTTTGACATCTTGTCTCTTCTTCCATATGCCAGGCTGAGACTTAAAAACAAGGCCAGATTTTTCGTGTATTGCAAAGTATTCAATGTCATTTTTACAATTGCACTTGTTATGCTGTTCCTTGAAATTATTCCCAGGGAAAAACTTGGAACCGGAGCACTCTTCTTCATCCCTGCTCTAGCCTATGATATAGATTATGTGTTCCTGGCAAACCTGATTGCCAGTATTGCTGTCTTTATAATCCTACTCATTAACCTTGGCCCAATTGCCATACGGATTAACAAAGACCTCTTAAGGAAGATGTTATATTATTCATTTCCCCTGATCGTTGTAGGCGTATTTGGAAGTTTCAACCAGTTCTTTGCCGTTCCACTGCAAAAATATTTCCTTGGAGAAGATGTTATAAACAATATTTCTAACGGTGGCGTGTACGGTGCTTCTCAAAAAATTGCTTCTATTTTTCTTTTATTCACAACTGCTTTTAATTATGCTGCAGAGCCCTTCTTTTTTAACAATGCCAGTGCTGACGACAGAAAGGCTTTGTATGGGAAAATTTGCAGACTTTTTGTTCTGATCGGGGGCTTGCTCATTCTTATAATATTTCTTGGTATTGACCTCTTTCAATTACTTGTTGATCAAAGTTTCAGGGAAGCCATTTTTGTTGTGCCTATCTTATTGATGGCCTATCTCTTTCTCGGCATATATTACAATATTTCCATTTGGTATAAGCTGTCAGATAAAACAGTCTATGGTGCACTGATCTCTTTTATTGGCGTTGTAATAACTTTATTCATCAGCTTGATTTACCTTCCTAAAATTGGTTATGTGGCTTCAGCATGGGCCGCTTTACTGACATTTTTAACGATGGTTCTGCTGGCATATTCAATAGGACAAAAGTTGTTTCCAATATCTTATCCTGTAAAGAAAATCCTGTTGAATATTCTGGTAATTGTTTTCCTGATGTTTGCCAGTGTATATCTTGGAAACCTGATTGGTAATCCTGTCCGATATCTTATCAATGGCTTATTGCTGGTTGCCTATATATACTATGTCTGGGAATCAGAAAAAGAAGAATGGAAAGGACTTTATCAATAGAAGTAGGTCCATAAGTAGTCCTTAATTGATACACGGTTCTTATATAAATAAACCGCCAATGCAATAATTACTATTATCAGTGTTGTTTTTATCTTTTTCCAAAAACTGGCGTTCTTCTCACGCATGCTCTTGTATCTGTGTCTGCTTGTATACGACATTAGCCTTTACTCTTATTTAAAATCCTTTTATAGCGAATAGCTGAAACGAACCTTACCCTGAATTCCTGAAAGATAAATAATAATATACCTGATAATAAAAATGTAATTCTCAGTTTTTCAATCCAACCAGTATGCTCCGGGTAAAAACTTCTGACCAGAAGCAGTTCAAGCCCAATTGTAATTCCCGAAAGAATGATAAGCAAAATAATCATCGATCTTATAAATTGATCATTATACCTTAAGGCTTCAACCGCGTTTTTTAAAAACAAACTCCTGGTCTTTTTAGATGCGCCCTGAATTTTTATCAATTCCTTTAGTACGTATTCTGCCTGTTTGTGTTTTAACTGGTAATAAAGTGCTGACGCTTTCATATAAAGTAACTCTTCGTAGAGGTTATCGCCAGAATAATTTTCTATGTTTTCAATAATTATCAACTCAATCGTCCTGTCTACAATTTTTAGAAATTGCCCAATCTCCCGGACCTGGTACAAGGACTTTGTATACTCAACAAACAAATCGTTAAATATGTCCTTTGGCAAATATTTTAATTCCTTATGGTGTCTCTCGTAGAACCTGATTTTCTGCTGGTAGTCGGCAAAAGGTATTTCCAAATACTTGTCATATACAGGATTTACTATGTTCTTGAGTCGCTTCACTCCTCCAGGATTTTATAAATGACCGGTTTGGATGGAGAAGCATCATACTCAAGAGAAATAATCTGTAAATTAAGAAGATATGTTCCGTCCCTTATTTCGTCACCAACATATACCATTTCTGTAATGGTCTTGTGTAATTGAATATTATCATCAGTATTCCAGAATCTCTTATGACTCACTAAGGCACCTCCATCCTGTTCTCTGTCAATACTTGGAAGATCAACAAGCAGGTGGTCTATGTTAGTTTTGTTGATTAACGAAATAACACCTGGCGTAAAATAACACGGATTTGCTCCTGTGTAGTTTTTTCTTTTTTTATCATCTCCGTTAGGGGTCGTTCTTATGATTAAGGCCTTTGTTTCGTTAGTAAGGTTCAGGCATCCTGATATAGATTGTTCATCAATCACCAGGTCTCCTGACTCATTCAATTTTGGTTCAACAGTGATAAGCTGACATATGAAATGACAAGTAGATAATGTTTTATTAATAGAGTCTCCTCTCCTGTCTATATGAAGAACGCTTTCAGTATGTGTGCCGTTCCCGTGTGGGTTAATATGAAGATTATAAAAGTTCACAGGAGACCCTTCTTCCAGTGCACCCGTGAAGTCACCTTCTTTATAAGGAAAGGCCCTGAAAGGAGCTGCCCCAAAAGCAACTGGAGATTTGCCATTTTCCAAAGGAATAGAAATATCAATTGGCTTTGACAAATCAACTTTTAGGCTTCCTCTTTCTGTTTCAATTGTAGCGTACATTAATTACGTTTGTCCAGTCCCCAATTAAGTTTGTTTCTGATTGTCTTCATAAAATTGTCACCTTCCAACACTATTAATTTTGTTTCAAAGGAATTGCGTCTCACCTTTACTTTATGTTCGTCTGTTATAATACTATGCCTGCTGTCAAGGGTACAAAGAAAGTTATCTGTTCTTCCTTCAATTTTGAAACTGATTTCATGTTTATTGGAAATCATTATTGGCCGTACATTCAGATTGTGTGGTGCCACTGGAGTAAGAATAAAGTTTTGCGCTTCTGGAAAAACAATTGGTCCGCCGCAACTCAGCGAGTAGCCAGTTGATCCTGTAGGTGTGGACACGATTAAACCGTCAGCCCAGTAAGAATTAAGAAAAACATCATCAACAAATGTATGAATGACAATCATTGATGAGTTATCCCTCTTTAAAATCGTCAGGTCATTTAAGGCAAAATTCTTCTTGTTAAACAATTTGGGTTCGGCATCAAGAAGGATCATTGATCTGCTGCTTATCCCGTACTTGCCAGCTTTTAACTTGTCTATTGCAGTTTCTATTCTTTCCTGTTCAATGCTTGCAAGAAACCCCAGTCGTCCGAGATTGATTCCCATGATAGGTGTTTCAAGATCCTGTATCAAAGTAATTGCCGAAAGAATTGTTCCATCACCTCCGAGGGTTATGATATAGTCAGGTGCATATTCCTTTAATTCTGAATGCGAACTAAGACAATACGACAAACTAATTTTGTCAGGAACTTGCTGGGCAAAAGGTTCGTATATCTTATAGTTTATATTTTCCCTTTCCAATTTTTCCAGAAGCAAGCTGATATAAGCCTGGTCTTCTTTTTTCCAATACTGCCCGAAAATAAATACTTTCATCCCGATATGGTTTTTGGTTAAAACGCAATTGCATTATGAAAAAACAACCCCTTCTCTCCTTTGTCGTTAACAGAGTATTCAAAACTAAACAGAAAATTGTTAAATAAAATGAAGTCTATCGCTGGACCATATCCATATATCCACCGATTGTTCAAAGTATTGCTTTCTATGTATTCAGATTCGTATACATATGCAAAATCCAGGTTTCCCCTCAGGAATACAGTTAGGTTCATTTTCCTGAACTGGCTAGGTAACCAATTAGCCATGTCCATATTAGAATCATAAAGTCTCCATTTTACAGAATTCATATTTATGAAATAATCTGTTCCATCCATTACATATAGTTCATACCCGCTGACAATATCAGCATTCCAGCCTAATCCTGTATTGTTCGCAAAAGAAACTTTCTTCCTGATCAGGTTTGTTTTGCCTTTGTTCCTTGTACTGATTGTTAGTCTTTGATTGGCAGAAAAGTGTTTTTCAAACCCGGCCGTCACACTTAGGTTGTCAAACTCCCCGTAGATTCCGATTCCCTCCTTTTTAATATTGGCGAAAATCAGGAATCCGCCCTGGGGATAATGGCGGTAATGTCGTTTGTCAAAGTTATAGTCATATTCGATCAGGAAGAACCTGATACCCATCCTTCCATCAAGGAAATATGAATCATTTAATTCATCAACTACATAAGGGTTCACCTTGTTGTGATGAAACTCAAACCTAAGACCATGGAAGTGATAAGGATTTGGTCTGTACTTGATTTCCGGACCAATTCTAAGTCTGCTTAAAAGATCAATTTCATCTTCGTGCGTGGCAAAAAGGGTTTTATTGTTTTCTGTTTTATAACCAATTTCTTTGTTTTCAGAATAGAAAAGGTTTATGCCAAATCCAAGCCTGTTGTTCATGGCCAGATACGGGTAATCATAATTTATCTCATACTTGTTTGTATATCCAAAATGTACTTTGAATTTTATTGGATCCCGATTTCCTGTAAGGTTGTAATGAGAAACCCTAAAACCATAATTGACCCGGCTTAACGATTTGTTCTGTTCCTGCCACCATACACTAAAATTTCTGTCTGCTAATTCAAAAATGGGTACTGGAAAAAGATACCAGTTTTCTTCGAGCCTGATCAGAATGTCGCTGACCATGCCTTCAGAATTGTAGTTTTTAAGATTTATTTCTGAGTCATTGAATAAACCGGTACTTAATATATTTACTTTGTTGCGGTGAAAAATGTCATCAAGTTCACTGATGTGTATTGTGTCTCCGACCTCAAAATCCAACTCCCTGAGAATGGTATTTGGCTTGGTGTGATTATTACCTTCAAAGAGTATGTTCTGAATAACTATGGCTGTGTTCTGTCCCGAAAGCAGCTGACAGTACACTAAAATATAAAGGGTATTGATGAGCCTTTTCATTGAGCCCTATTCTAAACATTGAGATAATTCATCAGCATATCATAGCGTTCCTTTAGGTTGTCCGAATACTCGTCCTCCACAAAACTTCCGCTGATCTTATAATCATATCTTTCGAGGGCTGATGTGATATTGCTGATTTCCTGTTGGTTTACTTTTATTGTCAGCAATATGTTTTCTGTCTCTTCTGAGCTGGTAATAAAACTGGAAATTATGACTGCATTCTCCAATTCAACAACACGTGCAACTTCTGATAATGAATATCCCTTCTTTGTGGTTTCAATAACAATAATGCTGCCGGGTTCCTTGAATGAAAAGGAGTTGGCGTAATACTTGACAAGATCTTCCTGGGTTATAACGCCAAGAAACTTCTCATCTTCACCTACCACAGGAACTACCGTTGTGTTGTTTTGTGCAAGCCTGCTTAAAACTTCAAATACATGATCCTCTTCTTCAACGTACACATAGGCTTTTTTAAGATTTATGTCATGTATGAAAGTGTCCGGGTCAACAGAGTTTACATATTCTTCAGATGCAATACCTAATAATTTACTACCATCAACAACTGGTAAATCTTTAATTCTGTAAATAGACATCATTGACATGGCCTGGGCACAATTGTCATTGAGGCTTAATGGTAATATGTCGTCCGATATGAGTTCCCTTGCAATCAATCCTTTCTTATTTTATCCCTGCTTTTTCAGGCATGTTACTTTCTGAATAACTTTTCTTTTTCGTAATTAAACTCTTTTTGTGATAAAAGTCCACGACTTCGCAAATCTTTTAATTTATTTAACTGGGATAAAAGAACATCGTCCTGTAATAAATTCTCTGCCGGTAATGCCTTTTGTTCCTTTGCTTCCCTGCTATATCCATTGTTCTTAAACTCTTCAAATTCCTCCTGTATCCTTAAGTAAGCAAGATCATCAAGTGTCATGATTTTATCCTTGTCTTTAAATCCCAGTTTTACAGCTTCTTCCAAATGAAAAAAGCTTAAATCTTTTTTCTCCATTAAAGAATAAACTGCGGCCATATTAAAATGGATGTCTATATTATCAGGACTGATTTCCAGTGCATTTTTAAAATCATCAATTGCTCCTTCCAGGTCGTATTCCTTGTATTTTTTTTCTCCACTTTTCTTAAAAGGATTATCTCTCTTTTTAGCTACGGTTTGTTTATACTGATAATACTCACGATCCATCTTTAAATCTCTTCTGTCCCTGCTTTGACTGGGATATGATTTTCTACGTCTGTTTTTTTGTCTTCTTCTGTTATACTTTCGATCAAATTGCTCATCAGACATTGAAAACAACTTGATAGCATCAATTATTCCCAATAAAGCAGTTAATGGAAAAAACCTGGCTGTCATAAACATGAGAATGATATAAAAAATACCGCCTCCGGGATCTTTTAAATAAAATTTATGCAGGCCTATTGATCCTCCAATCAAAGCAATAAACGCTGCTGCTACACGCGATCTTTCCATTTATTCTAAAAGATTTTCGTTGTTAATATAGCTATGTCATCAACATATTCTTCATCTCCTTTAAACCTCTCTAACTCTTGAATTAGCTTATTGTTGAAATTTTGTGCAGATAAATTACGGTTTTTTAAAATGAATTCTTTGACCTTTTCTTCATCAAAATAGTTGCCCTGGTCATCTTTGAGGTCAACCAGACCATCGGTAAAGCAAAACAACATACTATCCGAATCAACTTTAAGTTGTTGTTCTTTAAGAAATGGCAGATTTTCAAAAGCACCGATTACTGTACTACCCTGGTCCAATAAAATGAGATTTCCATTATTGGCTAATATCGGTGGATAGTGACCTGCATTTATATAAGTCAGAGTCTTTCTTTTAACATCAATTTCTGCAATAAAGAAGGTAATGAACTTATCACTTCTGGTTATCCTGAATACAGCCTGGTTCAGTGCAAAGACAAAAGTTTCCAGGTCCCTGTACTGAAAGATAAGACTTTGAAGCATGGCCTGGAAGTTTGACATAAGTAATGCCGCAGCTACTCCTTTTCCGGATATATCAGCGATGACTAAAGCAAACCTGTCTTCACTGAATTTCATGAAATCAATATAATCCCCTCCAATATTAAAATGTGGTTTATAAAAGGTGTTTACTTCATAAAATTTGCTTTTTGGTATATTCTCCGGTATAAGCATCTCCTGGAACTCTTTTGCCAGTTCAAGTTCCTTATTGAGCCTTTCCTGTTTGATTTGGCGTTTGAATAATCTTTTGTTTTCAATCGCAACAGCAATGATATTAGTAATTGTTGTGATAAACTGGATCTTGTTATAGATGTCTTCCTTGTCTTTTATACCACCAATCAAGGCATAAGCAATAGGACTGTTTTTATGAAAAACAGGTATAACTATATCAAATAATTTCAGGTAAATATTATCTGTGTCTTTTATTGTATGAAGTCTCTTGTACTGCAGACATTGATCGATTAGTTCTCCGGTATATTTTTCATCTACATTTATAGATGAAGCATTCGACCATTTTTCAATTCCTTTTACAAATAGGATCATTTTTTCGATGCCCATTTCCCAACTAAGAAACGATCGATACATATTAAACAATCCTTCAGCTGATACATTGTCATTGATGGCCTGGGTAATGGTCAACAGACTTTTAATCTGAAGTTCCTTAAGACTTAATTCCTTTTCCAGTTTTTCGAGTATGTCAATTTCCCGTTTCAATCCCTGAGTTTTTCGTTTTCCTTATGTCTTGATTTATCCCGTTTCGTTTTCTTCTCAAAATTTTTAACGATCGCTTTTTCCAGATCTATATCCATTTGATTTGATAGACATGCCAATACAAAAATAATATCGGCAATTTCGTCAGCAATATTGTCTTTAAGATCACTGGTTTTCATTTCTTTCTTAAATGATTGATCTCCGTAGGTCCTTGCCATAAGTCTAGCCAACTCTCCGGTTTCTTCAGTTAATATTGCCATATTGGTTAATTCAGAAAAATATCTGACACCTACCGTTTTAATCCAGTAATCTACCTGGCTCTGATAATCTGCAATTTTCATAGATTTTTATTCTTAGTATCGATAATTATCGTCACAGGTCCGTCATTAATATAATCGATTAACATATGAGCGGCGAATATCCCTGTAGCTAAAGGTACAGAATAAGAGTTTTTAATATGATTAATAAAATCCAGATACATTTTATTTGCATATTCCGGCTTAGCGGCATTTATAAATGAAGGACGGTTTCCTTTTTTCACATTTCCGTGCAGTGTAAACTGACTGATAATAAGGAGTCCTCCTTTTATATCTGTAACAGATAAATTCATTTTTCCTTCTGAATCATTGAATATCCGAAGTGCTATAATCTTTCTTGCAAGCCATTCTATGTCTTCAGTGGTATCTCCTTCTTCTACGCCAATATATACAACAAGTCCTTTTTCAATTCTTCCTGTAATCTCAGCATTCACTGAAACTGATGCAGGACTTGTACATCGCTGTATAACTGCTCTCATTGGTGTGGATAATATGTTATTCCTTTCATAGTTTTCAACATCACAGAAAGAGGAAAAAAGTAAATCAATTAATTATATATTAAAATTAATTATATATAATAGTTATCAATATTTTCTCCTATAATTTATAATCATTATATACAAGCTTCTTTTCATAATTAATTAAACATTTTCTTTGTAAACATTTGTTGAATAATCTGTTTAATGTATTGAATATCAACCATTAGTATTTTTCATTTATGTTGATAAGACAATTGATATTCTTAGCAATTAAATAATGAAATATATTCTTGATTAATTATAACTATATAAACATCGCTAATAATAATTCTAATTCTTTTTTTAAAAATTTAAACTAATTATATAGCATGTTTATAACGCGTATTGTATGTATGATTTTGAATAGGATTCTCTCAGTATTAATAACTTTGTAAGAATATGAAAACGATGAAATATAATAAATTCATCAAGATATGGTTGGTTACTGGATGTGTGCTTTTGTTCTTTCAAATCTTTATAGGTGGAATAACACGTATAACTGGTTCAGGTCTTTCAATCACAAAATGGGAAATAGTAACAGGCACACTCCCACCCCTGAGTGAAGCTGAGTGGGATAAAGAATATGCTTTGTATCAGAATACACCACAGTATGAGAAAATAAACAACGGCCTGTCCATGTCAAAGTTTAAGTTTATCTACTTCTGGGAATATTTTCACCGGTTATGGGCGAGATTAATGGGTATAATATTTCTTATTCCGCTTATATTTTTTGTTATAAAAAAGTGGGTTGATAAATGGTTGCTTATAAGATTGGCATATGTATTCTTTT
Source organism: Bacteroidia bacterium (assembly GCA_018680275.1). Classification (GTDB taxonomy): domain Bacteria; phylum Bacteroidota; class Bacteroidia; order Chitinophagales; family Saprospiraceae; genus RFSX01. The sequence continues at coordinate 8,016 of JAHHJO010000582.1, read as the reverse complement.
GTGCATTGTTAGCCGCTGTTTTTGGCTGGATTATGGTAGCCAGTGGATTGATAAACAGGCCCTGGGTTAATGCATATAAATTATCTCTTCATCTTGGTATTGCGTTGTTAACTTATTCTGTGCTTTTGTGGACAACATTTGGTGTATTTGAGAAATCAGACTGGAAAGTTTCTAATTATAAATTAAGATCACTGGTGAGAATGCTATTGATTGGAATAGTCATTCAAATATTTTTTGGTGCTATTGTCTCCGGCATGAGAGCATCTCTGTTTTATCCCAGCTGGCCTGATATGAATGGATCATTTATACCAGCTATTATTTTTAATCCATCTGCGTGGAATCTTGATAACATTATCAACTACGATCAGAATACCTTTATGCCAGCTTTAATTCATGTGCTGCATAGAAATTGGGGTTATATTGTTTTTGGATTCGGAATATTTACTTCAATTCGAATATTGCAGTATCCTTTGAGATCTCATTATTATAAATGGAGTATCATTCTTATAATTTTACTTTGTCTTCAGGTACTTTTAGGAATTTTGACACTGATTAATTCAATTGGAACGATACCGGTGTTTTATGGTGTTATGCACCAGGCTGTTGCTATATTTATTCTTTCTGTCATTTTGTATCTTAGTTTTATATTTAGATATAAGCAAAAACCCATTTAGCAGATGGATCATCAAGTGATTGTTGAAAATGAATTCAAGTATATAGAAACTAATCCTGGTAAAGAGGTTATTTTGCTTTTGCATGGTCTTTTAGGCGCATTAAGCAATTTCAGATTTATTGCAGAAAGGTTTAAAGACGATTATAACGTAGTCATACCCATTCTTCCTATAATGGAACTTCCACTTAAAGTACTGGGAATTAATAGTTTAGTTGAGTATGTAGAGCATTTCGTTGATTTCAAAGCGTATGGTAAAGTGAATGTCCTTGGTAATTCTCTCGGAGGACATATTGCTCAATTGTATGCTTTAAAAAGACCGGGAAAAATTCGTTCTGTCATTTTAACAGGAAGTTCGGGTTTATTTGAAAGCGCTATGGGAAACAGTTTTCCAAAACGAGGAGATTATGATTATATCCGTAAAAAAGCTGAAGACACTTTTTACGATCCAGCGACAGCAACCAAGGAACTAGTTGATGAAATATATGATATAGTGAATGACAGATCAAAGGGCATTCGCATTGTAATAACGGCCAAATCTGCTGTGAGAAATAATCTTGCTGAACATATTTCTGAAATTACTTCTCCTGTACTATTGATATGGGGAAAGGATGATAAAGTGACACCGGCCTTTGTTGGAGAAAAATTTCATGAGCTTCTTCCAAACTCGAAACTTGAATTCATAGATAAATGCGGACACGCCCCTATGATGGAGCGACCAGAGAAATTCAATAAAATATTATCAGGATTCCTTACCGATGTAGAGGAGTCTACTACGGTTTGTTAATCCTGTTTTTGGCTTCTTTTTCTTTCTCCTCGGCTCTTTTAGCTCTTTGCATAGGATTCTCTCCCCCATTTGATCTTCCTCGTTGTGCAGTTCGTCTTCTCTTAAATAACTCAAATCTATCATCTTCCAATTGTGGTGGAAAACTGTTGTTGCTAATATCTATATCTGCAGTTTCAAGAAAAGGATCTAATGTGATGCTGGAAATTTGCTTTTGAGTTACGAAAGATTTCGTAATTTGTTTATTATCAAAGCGCCATATTTCTGCAGGAATTCTTTTTATTTCTTTGGTTCCATCAATATATTCAAATTCCAGGATCACAGGCATTGCTATTCCCCCTAATTTATCAATAGTTATCTGGTAATAGTTATTGCTTTCCTTTAAGAGTTCTTTTTCTTCTTTGCTAAGCTTATTCAAGTAATTTGTATATGCTTCTTCGTCAATTATATCTGTTGTTAAAGGATCGTAGTTTGTATAAAAATCATTTATCGTCGGATCAATTTCGTTTTGAGTCTGTTGAATTTCCTTGCGATTCCTTATCGTAGATATATTTTCCCTTTCAGCATTTCGTTTCTTCATTTTTCTTTCAGATTCCTCGATTGGGTTTTTAGTATCAACTTTATAGTAAGCCACATCAGAAATAGCCATATCGACATGGTCATTCGTATAAAACCATGATCTCCAGAACCAGTCAAGGTCAACTGCAGAGGCATCTTCCATGGTTCTGAAAAAGTCGGCAGGTGTTGGATGTTTGAATTTCCAACGATTTGCGTATTCCTTAAAGGCATAATCGAAAAGTTCGCGACCCATAATCGTTTCCCTTAAAATATTCAGGGCTGTAGCAGGTTTGCCGTATGCATTATTACCAAACTGGAAAATGGACTCGGAATTTGTCATAATCGGAGATATTTTTTCTTTATCTCCTTTCATATAATCAACAATCTTATTGGCTGGACCCCTCCTGGAAGGATATTCTCTTTCCCATTGTTGTTCGGTGAGAAACTGTACAAAAGTTGTCAAACCTTCATCCATCCAGGTCCACTGTCTTTCATCAGAGTTCACGATCATGGGAAACCAGTTATGCCCTACTTCATGTATGATCACTCCAATATGACCATATTTCATACGTTGGGAGTAAGTGTTGTCATCTTCACAGCGGCCATAATTAAAACATATCATCGGGTATTCCATGCCCATATTCCCATCAATAGACCAGGCTGTAGGATATGGATAGTCGAAAGTATAATGTGAAAACCATTTTATAGTATGAGCAACGGCTTTCGTTGAGTATTTACTCCAGAGGCAATTTCCTTCTTTAGTCCACATAGATTGAGCTATAACGGTTCGACCATCATCCATTTTAACGCCCAGGGCGTCCCAGATAAAGCGTCTGGAACTTGCAAAAGCAAAATCCCTAACGTTATCAGCATTGAAAACCCAGGTTTTCTTTCCTTTGGATTTCTCCTTCATTCTTTCTTCTGCCTCTTCTATTGTTGCAATGGTAACCGGGTGTAGTTTACTTTTCATTGCATCTTTAAGACGGGACTTCTGTGATTTGCTTAATACCTTGTCTTCGTTTATAAGCGTGCCTGTAGATGCTACAAGGTGATCGTCAGGAACGGTGATTTCTACTTTAAAATCTCCGAAACTTAGTGTAAACTCTCCCCTTCCAAGAAATTGTTTGTTTTGCCAGCCATACACATCGTTATACATACACATTCTTGGATAAAACTGAGCAATACAGTATACGTTGTTACCATCCTCTTCGAAAGGCTCATAACCGGATCGTCCTCTGACTTCTTTGGTATTATTAATATTATACCACCATTTTATGCTGAATGTGAAACTTTCTCCAGACGCAATAGGATCACCAAGATCTACTCGCATCATTGTTTTGTTAATGATGTAATTGAGATCTTTTCCATTGTTATCTTTTACCGATTCTATTTTAAATCCTCCATCGAATTCAGGCGTGAGTCCTGAAATTTGCGAAGCCGTCATCTTTTCCGATATCGAAGAGCTGGAAATTTTATACTTGTCAGAATCCTGTGCTCTGACATTTTGATCTAACTGTAACCACAGGTAGGTTAATTGATCCGGCGAATCGTTATGATAAGTGATTTTTTCAAAGCCAAATAACTTCTGATTTAAATCATCAAGCTCTATTTTAATATCATAATCAGCTTTTTGCTGCCAATATTCATGGCCAGGCGCTCCGGATGCTGTTCTATAGACATTTGGTGTAGGCAGCTCATCGTCTAGTTGTTTAAATGTGTTTTGGTTAGTGTTCTGGGAATATAGAACCTGGATGCCGGATATGGCAAGCAACAAAATTAATGATCGTATGCTTTTCATTGAATTAAATTAATTAGCTAATAAATGTATGCAAAAAACAAAGGAGAGTAGGACAACTATGTTCCACGTGGAACATTTTATAAATTCATTAACAGCTTTTTGAAATTACTATAATGCGAACTACACTGCAGGGCATTCTTTTCTTTTGTAATAAAAGCTCTTAGTTTTTCTGGCAAAGTGATTTCCAAACCAAGAGTCTCTTCAACAGTTTCTGAGAATTTTGCAGGATGAGCCGTTTCAAGAAAAACATGATGCTTTTGATCATTTAGCAGGTTTTGCTGACATGCCAAAAAACCGACCGCGCCATGTGGATCAGGAATGTAGTTGTATTTTTCGTATATATCCTTTATTGCTATGCGCGTCTGGTTGTCTGAAAAATGATATGATTTAATATGCTCCTTCATCAGGTTCCACGTGGAACCTGTTAGTTGAAGCAATCGAGGAAAGTTACTTGGATCCCCAACATCCATAGCGTTGGATAGGGTAGGGACAGAAGGCCGGGCTCGATAAACACCCGTTTTCATATATTCATAAAATGTGGTGTTATTATTAACGGAAGCAATAAAATAGGATACAGGAAGACCCATTAATCTGGCGATATATCCTGCAGTTATGTTCCCAAAGTTTCCTGATGGAACAGAAAACACGACATCCTTATAATCAGAAAGTTGTTTAAATGCTTCGAAGTAATAAAAACTTTGAGGAATCAACCTGGCAATATTTATAGAATTGGCAGAGCTGAAAGTATATCTGTCACGAAGATCTTCGTCAAGGAAAGCCTCCTTAACGAGTCGCTGACAATCATCAAATACCCCTGCTACCTCAATAGCCTGAATGTTTTTACCCCATGTTGTCAACTGTTTTTCCTGCAAGGGACTTATTTTTCCTGACGGATATAATATTATAACATTGATTCCTTCAACATCATAAAAGCCTGAAGCAACAGCACCCCCTGTATCTCCGCTTGTTGCAACCAGGATCGTTGTTTCCCTGTCTTCATCTTTCAGGAAATAAGACATTAAACCGGCCATGAATCGAGCCCCGAAGTCTTTGAATGCCATTGTAGGGCCATGAAATAATTCTAAGGTTGATATATGTTCATCAAGCTTTATGACGGGCGCAGGAAATGTTATCGCTTTATAAACAATGTCTCTGATTGATTCATCAGGTATATAAGACTGAAATAAGGCACGGCAAATCTCAAAGGAAATCTCCTGGAAACTATGATCTTTAAGAGATGCAATAAAATTATCATTAAGCTTTGGTATGCGTGCAGGAAGATATAAGCCTCGATCCGGCGGAAAGGCATTTAGAACAGCCTCTTTTAGTGAAACTTTATTCTTATGATTATTTGTACTATATAATAACATCAATATCTTTTAGCACCCTCCAGGTTTATGTCCGAGATATAATAATTGCATTCAATGTTTTTATCTGAATAAAAACCCCGTATGCCATCAGCTATATTTTCAGCAATTATGGAATTATTACATAAAGCAAACATAGAAGGGCCTGCTCCCGAAATACTAAAACCAAGTGCGTTTTCACTTAAGGCAAATCCTTTTACTTCATCAAAGAAAGGTATCAGGTGAGATCTTTGTGGTTCTATAACACAATCTGATAAAGAACGTTTCATTAATTCGAAATCAGACCGGTAAAGTGAAGAAACAAAAGCGCCCAGATTTCCCGATTGGCGTATATGTTGCTTAAGTGATATATCAGGTGTTAAGATCTTCCTGGCTTGTTCAGTCAGAACTTCTACCTGGGGATAAATCAAAACACATCTCAAGCCGGAAGGACAGGGAAGTTTTACAACATCAAGACTTTCATTATCTCTAATGAGCACAATTCCGCCAAGAAGAGATGGGGCAACGTTATCAGCGTGAAAAGCTCCATCTGCTATTTGCTCACCCAGTGTGGCAAACTTTAAGAGTTCATTTCTGCTGCAGGGCTTACCGAGGTATTCATTTACTGCAAAAACACCTGCCACAGCGCTGGCAGCACTGCTCCCCAGGCCAGTACCAATACCCATATTTTTTATTAACTCCATTTCAATGGCTTCATTTTCGGCACCCACATGTTCCATCAGCTTATATGCAGAATAACTTGCTGTATTCTTCATAATATCTTTCGGGATATTTGGATTATTATGAATAGCGCGAATATGAAGACCAGGTTTGACACCCTGGCGTACTATAACCTCATCACCAACATCATTTATAGCGAAACCAAGTATATCATATCCAACTGCAACATTGGCCACAGACCCAGGAGCAAATACTTTCAAGCCATTTTTATTTGACATAATTAATTGATAATCAATAAGTTATATTAATCCAGCAATACCTATAATTTCTGCAAGTACACCAGCTGCTGTTACATCTGCACCAGCACCAGGACCCCTGACAACAAGGGGTGTTCGATTATACCTATTGGAATGTAATACAATCATATTATCACTTCCAGATAATGCATAAAATGGATGATTCACAGGTACCGCCTTTAACGAAATTACACCTTTTCCACCTTCAAAACTTGCAATGAAACGCAAGCGTTTATTTTCTTTTTCAGCCGAGGTGACCGAAGACCTGAAACGCTGATTGTCTTTTCCTAATTCCACGTAGAAATCCTCAACGCTTTGAGCATTTAAACAAGCATCATTTAATATAGAATGGATTTCAATATCTGTTGATTCAACTTCTGATCCTGCCTCCCTTGCAAGAATTAATATTTTTCTTCTTACGTCAGCACCAGATAAATCTTCCCTTGGATCAGGCTCCGTAAACCCCAAGGTTTGAGCTTCCTTGACAACTTCACTAAAGTCCGGACCATTTGCTGAAAATGTATTAAAAATATAAGATACCGACCCGGATAAAACAGCCTCGATTTTTGATATTTGATCTCCGCTGTTGAACAGGTTTTCAAGCGTTGAAATAACAGGAAGACCTGCAGCAACATTAGTCTCATATTTAAAAGGGACACCTCTTTTCTTGGATAATGATTTCAACCCAATAAACTGATTGAATTCTGAAGACATAGCCACTTTATTTGGTGTAGAGATGGAAATATTATTGTCTAGAATTCTTTCGTAAAAACGAGGTACCTCCGCACTTGCTGTATTGTCTATGAAAATACTGTGTGTAAAATTGTAATCAACCATTTTTTCTATGAGTTGATTAATATTGGCAGGGGTTTTACTTGATTCGAGAAGAGGGGCATAATTCCCAGGATCCAAAGCGTCTGCAGAGATTAACATTTTTCTTGAATTTGACAGACCATTGATTATTAATTCAATTCCTAGAGAATCTTTTATTCTTGCCGCATTTTGAATGATTTGTTCTATAAGTTTAGAACCGATCAGACCGACACCAACCATAAAAAGATGGATGGTTTTATAGTGCGAAAGAAAGAAAGAATCATGAATTGAATTAATGGCACGTTTTTCATCATGTGTCTTGATGGCAAACGTAATATTCAATTCAGAGGAGCCCTGGGATATTGCTTCAACATTAATACCGTTTATACCAAGGGTATGGAACAATTTCCCTGAAACGCCGGGACTGTTCTTCATATTTTCTCCCACGATTGCAATCAAAGAAAGATCAAGACTTATCTTTATCGGATCCACAGATTTTCTACGCAATTCATATTCAAACTCTTTTTCAACTACAGATTTGGCCAGTTTCACTTTCTCTTGGGCGATTGCTATAGAAATGGATTGCTCTGAAGAGGCTTGGGTGATCATAATGATGTTAACACCATTAGATGCAAGAATATTAAAAAACCTTGATGCAAAACCTGCTACACCCTGAAGACCGGTACCCTCGATAGACAGTATCGAAATGTTATCGATGGAACTTATTCCTGTAAGAATAAGCGGATTAGATGTTCTTTCACTCTGAATTGTTGTTCCGGGGTGATCCGAGTTAAAGGTGTTTTTTATTATAGTTGGAATACCATGCGAACGGACAGGCCGAATTGTGGGAGCATATAGTACTTTCGCGCCAAAGTGCGACATCTCCAATGCCTCTGAGTAAGTCATTTCCGGAATCGTAAACGCCTTGGATACCATTTTTGGGTTAGCTGTCAAAACACCATTTACATCTGTCCATATTTCCAGGTAATCTGCATTAAGACCTGCCGCCAGGATTGCAGCTGTATAATCAGACCCACCACGACCAAGGGTTGTCGTCCTACCTGACTTCA
>JAHHJO010000305.1:0-9456 GCA_018680275.1 Bacteroidia bacterium | reverse complement strand
CACTGGAATTAACGAATCCTGAAAATGCATTGAAATTGTCATCATCGGTAACTTGCCTGAAAGCATCTGATTTCATTAATTTCTGGAAATTGGCACTGGAAGACAATTCCTTGATCTGAACATCATCAACTTCACTACCTGCAGATCTTGCCAGGTTAAACCTTTCTTTATCCCTGATCAGTTCTTTAAAGGCATCATTCGAAGCCAATTCTACCAGTTCATCGGAATTTAATATATCCTTAAAACTGGCATTTTTGGATAATTTCAATAGATCTTCACTATTTGCCAAAGAAGTATATACTTCAGATTTTATGAGATCTTCAAAACTTTCAGTTCTACGCAAATTTTGAAACTGGTCGTCTTTAAGGACATCAGAAAGTTTGTCATCACTGGCAATATTCTGGAATTCATCTGAACGTGCAAGATTGGAAAACTCTTCTGAATCAATAACTTCCCTCATGGCTCCGCTCGAACTCAATTCTGACAATCCATCTTCAGAGGCTACATCTCTGAAAGCGGCATTTTTTGCCAATTCTTCAAATGCTGGAGATTTCATCAAAGCTCTGAAATTCTCATCCTTGATTAATTTCTGAAAATCATTGTTTTGTAACAATTGTTGTACTTCATCACCTTCAAGATCGACTTTAACCATCTGTTCACCCTTATATTTCTTGGCAGCCTTTATTCCATCAATACCAGATCCGGCTGCATCTGATGCAGACATTTTGAAATCTCCACCCATAAAGTAGTAAGCTCCAAATGCAATGACAACAACAGCTGCCAGAATCCATAAAAGTTTGTTAGATTTTTCCATAAGAATGGTTTTTACGCGTTTTGTTTTAATAGATTAATTTAAGTTGATTATTAAAGTAGTGATATTTTACAAATAATCACAATTATTAAAATTTCAATAAATTATTTTAACTAAATACAGAATAAAATAACCCATAAGTCAAATCGAGAGATATTTTATTCAGTTTGTAAAAACTTCATGTAAATGATTTTGAAGGTCAGGATTTATAGTTGACAATCCTTCATTTTTTGCAACCCTTTTCGGGTTAGATGGTTTAGAATAATGTACTTTAGAAGATCATATAATGAAACATATGGAATTCATGCCTTTCGACATCAAGTGCTACGAAAAGTTGTACGACAAATTTCAATACCTCTTTGAAGCAGAACTCATCAATGAAATTTGTGAAAACGGACTTTTAAGAAGATATGATGCAGATGAAATCCTGATGGATGTTGGAGATATAATAGCACAAATGCCTCTTGTCATCTCAGGATCAATTAAAATCATGACCGAAGACCAGGATGGTGATGAATTGTTATTATACTACCTTGAATTTGGTGATACATGTGCTGTAACATTAAATTGTTGTACACGCAAAACCAAGTCGACTATCAGGGCAATCACAGAGTCACCTACAGAAATACTCTTTGTTCCTATTGAAAAAATGGAAGAGTGGATGGTCAAATATAAATCATGGCGCAATTATGTATTGGACAGTTACAATACACGCCTGAATGAAATGTTGGCTGCTATCGATAATATCGTTTTTCACAGTATGGAAGACAGGCTGAAAAACTATCTGAAAGACAAAACCTGGGTAACCAAAAACAAGGTACTCAATGTCTCCCATGCAGATATTGCCAATGACCTGCACTCTTCAAGAGTCGTTATTTCAAGACTTATGAAAAAACTGGAAAAAGAAGGGCTTGTCCGTCAAACCAGGAACAAGGTCGAATACCTGGAACTCTCCAATTAAGTAGCACTTGCTATTTAACAGAACCAACTGTAAATTAGGATGTTATTACTATGTAACATGAGTTACGCTTGATATTTAACGTCTCTGTTATTTTTGAATCGTTTTTATTTCAAACACTAATTCTATTTTCAAAAATCTAAAAATCTTATTATGAATATTGAACAAATATATACCGGATGTCTTGCCCAGGGCGCTTATTACATCGAAAGCCGTGGAGAAGTAGCGATCATTGATCCTCTCAGAGAAGTACAAACATACATTGACAGGGCAGAAAGAGATCAGGCTAAAGTCAAATATATCTTTGAAACACATTTCCATGCAGATTTTGTCAGCGGACACGTGACACTTTCAGAATTAACAGGTGCGCCAATAATCTATGGCCCGACAGCAAATCCTGCATTTGATGCTATTATAGCAGAAGACGGTCAGGAATTCAAATTAGGTGATATTACCATTGTAGTGTTGCATACTCCAGGACATACCATGGAGAGTTCCACTTTCCTGATTAAAGATGAGAGAGGAAATAACCATGCGATCTTTTCGGGAGATACATTATTCCTCGGAGATGTAGGACGTCCGGACCTCGCTCAAAAAGCCGCAAGTATGACACAGGAAGAACTTGCAGGTACTCTTTTTGAAAGTTTGAGAAATAAAATAATGCCTCTTGAAGATGGTGTTATCGTTTATCCGGGACATGGTGCAGGATCTGCTTGTGGTAAGAATATGATGGAAGAAACGGTAGACAGCCTGGGTAACCAGAAAAAAATGAATTATGCATTAAGAGCAGACATGACCAAAGAAGAGTTCGTTAAAGAAGTAACAGACGGATTGCAGGCTCCCCCGGCTTATTTCCCTATGAATGTACAATTGAACAAAATGGGATACCAGTCTATTGAAAAAATTCTTGAAAAAGGTAAACATGCCTTAACTCCAAGAGAATTTGAAGTAGCTGCCAATGAAACCGGTGCAGTAATGCTGGATGTCCGTGATAAAACTGATTTTGCTATTGCTCATATTCCAAGATCAATATTTATCGGTCTTGACGGAAGTTTTGCACCATGGGTTGGAGACCTCATTAAAGATGTAAAGCAGGAAATTCTCCTGATTGTAGAGGAGGACAGGCTGGAAGAAGCAGTCACCAGGTTATCCAGAGTTGGATTTGACAATACATTAGGTTATTTGAAAGGTGGTGTAAGAGCATGGAAGGAAGCTGGTTATGAGCTGGATTCAATTGAAACGGTCAATGCAGAAGGATTGGAAAAAGCATACACGGCAAACAAACATATTCCTATCGTTGATGTCAGGAAAACGACTGAGTATAAATCTGAGCATATTGTAGGTGCAGAAAATTTTCCACTTCGAAACCTGAATGATTACATCAGCAACTTGCCAAAGGAAAAATTCTATGTACACTGTAAAAGTGGGTACAGGTCAATCATAGCAGCAAGTATACTTAAGTCCAGAGGTATTCATAACCTGGTTGATGTCGAAGGTGGTTTTGAAGATATCAAGGAATCAAAAGTACCTGTCAGTGACTATGTGTGTCCTTCAACTTTTGCATAATAGAGCGGAAGACAAATATTAATTCATTTTATAAACACACACTAATGGAAACACAAGATATGATGTACCACATGCCCAGGATAGGCGATATGGCTCCGGACTTCGAAGCTGTGACGACTATGGGTAGAATCAAATTATCCGATTATGCTAAGGATAAGTGGCTCGTAATGTTTTCACACCCTGCAGATTTCACACCTGTTTGTACAACAGAAATGAGTGGATTTGCAATCAACAAACCGGAATTTGATAAATTGAATACCGAATTACTGGGATTAAGTATTGATAGTGTTCATGCCCATCTGGGGTGGATAAATAATGTCAAGAAAAATACCGGGGTATATTTCAACTTTCCCATAATCGCAGATATAGATATGAAAGTATCTAAACTCTACGGTATGCTTCAGCCTAATGAAAGTGAAACTGCTGCGGTCAGGGCGGTATTCTTTATCGATCCAAGCAAAAAAATCAGGTTAATCATGTACTATCCACTGAATGTGGGAAGGAATATGAAAGAGATTTTACGCGTGCTAAAAGCACTGCAATTGTCAGATCAGCACAAAGTTGCACTCCCATTGGATTGGCAACCCGGAGAAAAGGTGATTGTACCTCCTCCAAAGACACTTGCAGAAATGGAAGCCAGAATTGAAGATCCTACTTGTGAAAAGGTAGATTTTTACCTTGCAAAGAAAGATTTGGTTCTCAATTAGTATAAATAATATGGTTCGTTGTGAGGGTCCCGTAGAATTTACGGGACCTTTTTTTATGGAAATTATCAGAAAATATGATATGAGTAACACAGGTTACACAATCATAAATGAAGGCGTAGTAAATTGAGTTATCATCAAACAAAAAAAGAAAACATGAATAATCATCACAATCTGATTGTAATCGGAGGTGGTACCGGCGGTATCATGATTGCATCCCAGATGCGCAGAAAAAACCCCGGTTTTAGTATCGCCATTGTTGAACCTGCTGATACACATCATTATCAGCCAGCATGGACTCTCGTGGGAGCGAATACCTACCCTATTGAAAAAACAAAAAGACCAATGTCATCTGTTATTCCGAAAGGAGTAAAATGGATAAAGGAATATGCAGAATCATTTCAACCTGAAAAAAATACGATTACAACTAAGGATGGTAATGTATTGAGTTACGATTTTCTTGTAGTAGCGCCTGGTCTGGTCATGGCACCACAGTTGGTTGAAGGTTTGACAGAAGCCATGGATAAGGGTATGGTTTGCAGCAATTATACAGACCCGGAACACACATGGGAAGTATTACAAAAATTTGAAAAAGGAACAGCTCTTTTTACGCAGCCAACGACACCAATAAAATGTGGTGGTGCTCCTCAAAAAATAATGTATCTCGCTGAGCATTACTTCCAAAAATCAGGCAAAAGAAAAAATATCGATGTTGTTTTTGCAACACCCGGAACTGTGATTTTTGGTACCCCCGAAATAAAGAAAACACTCCTTGAAGTCAATGAAAGAAAAGATATCAATCTCAGATTTGGCTATAACCTCGTAGGAGTTGATGCACAGGAACAAATTGCATGGTATGAAATGGCCGAACATGAAAGAGAAGTGAACCACAAGGATGTAGAAGTGATCCAGGACGGAAACAGGAAAGGTGTCAGATTTGGTATGATGCACCTGGCTCCACCACAGGCCGCACCTGCATTTATAAAAAACTCACCTCTTGCGAATGAAGAGGGTTGGGTAAGTGTTGATCACGGTACAATGCAACACACGAAATACAAAAATATTTTTAGTGTAGGAGATGCTTCGGCTTTGCCTACTGCTAAAACAGGTGCTGCGATCAGGAAGCAAGTTCCTATTGTAGTCGAAAATATTATACGACTAAAGAACGCTCAGGATTTGAGTGATAAGAGATATAATGGATATTCATCATGCCCTCTTGTAACAGGCTATGGCAAAATGGTTCTGGCTGAATTTGATTATGACAACAAATTTACACCGGACCCAAAGTTGAAACAAATGCTTGTCTTTGATTCTTCCAAAGAATCATGGCGTTTGTGGATGCTTAAAAAATACATGCTTCCATACTTGTATTGGAATAAAATGATGAAAGGATTAGATGTTTGATGATTTTTGAATGTTTCAGTGGAGGGGCCGTCCGGTCCCTCCTTTTTTATTGATAGAAACCGTTTTAGAAATCTTTTTTACCTGATAGCCTGGTCATGTAGCTTAATGGAATGATAGTCCAAACAGTAAGTATAGTGAGTATGAAAAAATATCCAAGGCTGCTTCCTAAAAATTTCTGAAGGACAGCTCCCGTATAACCCATCATCGCAGAAATATCAAGCTTTAACAAAATCAGGATTCTTGCCAGGTCCACAGGATTAAGGCTGGTTAGAATAATGGTAAGATTTTCAAGCGGATAATCCTTAAATATTGACAAAAGTAAAAGGAAGATCCCATCATAAATTATAGCGAAGAACAACCATGTAAACATAGACAGGCCAAACCCCCTGATTCTATTGTCAGATTTCATGGCAATAATAAAAGCCAGAAGAGAAAAAATAATCGTTAAAACGCAAGCCATTCCTATCAGGATAAGTACAGTCCATAATTCAGGTGAAGCCAAAATCCCATAAAATAACAAGGGAATAAATACACCTGCAAACAAACTAAGACATAGGGATAAGGCCAATCCACCATACAGACCAAGAAAGATGGTCTTCCTTGACAGTGGCTGTGCCAATAAAAGTCTGATAAAATCTAGCGAGTTATAATAATACATAACACCAAACAAAAGCCCGATCAATGGGGTAAGTGTCAGGATAACATTGGTCAGTGTAATAATCAGTTTGGGGATATCACTACTCAGAAAGAGCAAAGCCAAAGTCAATACAAGGAAAAATAGAAAGTAAATTATCATCCACCTGTTACGGATCATATCTGCCAGACTGTATTTCAATACTTTAATCATACAGCACTGGATTTAATTGTTTTTAGTGCAGGTATATTGGCCTTCAATATTGTGGCTATGGCCATTTCAAGACTATCAGATTGTTGTTTTAACATCAGGCTTTGCATCGATCCATCAAAATAGATCTTGCCATCCAGCAGGAATACAACATGATCAGCAAGCTCCTCTGCAAAACTCATAATGTGGGTTGTAACCAGGATCATTTTACCTTTTTTCTTTTCATCTTTTAAATAAGATTTGAGGTTTATGATGGCCAGGGGATCAAGACCTGAAGTAGGTTCATCAAGGATTAATATGGGATTGTCATACATCAATGATAACAATAGGTTCACCTTTTGTTTATTACCCCCGGAAAGAGCACTCATTTTTTTGTGCATTTCTGCTCCCAGTTCAAAGAGCTTAATGAATTTTTTTTCATTAGTGACACCGGGCCGGAGGTCTTTGATCATCCTGATCAGTTCATCTGGTGTAAGATTTTCGGGAAAACTTGCTACCTGTGGAAGATGACTGATCAGCTTTCTGTATTCAAATTGTCCCTGGATATCAGTATCGTCGACGTATATATTTCCTTCCTTAAATAAAGTCAGACCAAGAATACATTTCATCAGGGTGGTTTTCCCTGATCCGTTTGGACCCAGAACGGCCACAATACCACTTTGACTGAATTCAAGATCCACGCCTCTGAGGGCCTTGTTGTTTTTATAAGATTTATGTAGTCCTGTTATCTGAATCATGATGCCTTATTCATTAATGGATGAGGATCAAATACATCCTTTGGAGTAAAAATAGGACTTACTTTTTCAGCAAAATTTATAATATCAACAAAAAGACTTCGCATTAAGATGATAGCCTCAGGCGTCCTGTCAATGACATAATAAAACAATTTGACCGGGTAATGCGGGACATCTCCGATTTTATCCTTGTCCAGATCATATCCTGAATAATTGCTCCAGTAATTATGATGAATTGAATTGGTATTCAACTGACTATTGATCACAAGGTCCAGTGAATTATTAATAAAGTTATTTCTGTGCAACTCGTTATCCTCACATCCTCCTGAAAACTTGATAGCCCAACCATTTCTTATAAAGTCATTCCGGAAATAATTGACCCGATTCGATCCCTCTACAAAAATTCCCATGGTATTTTGTTTGAATACATTGTTTTCAATCTCTGCATCAAAAATCTCTTTTAATAATAATCCATAGGAAGAGCCACCCCAGTTGTAGGAAAATATATTATCTCTCATCTTTATCCTTCTTGAAAACATCACAGCCACGCCTACCCCATTGTCTTTAAAGACATTGGAATCATAGGTGTCATCGTTCGAGAACATAAAATGTAAGCCATACCTTTTATTCTTTTCGCTGTAATTATTGATCACTGAAGAGTTATTGACAAACTCAAAATAGATACCGTCCCTGTGACCTTTCACAATATTCTTTTCTATCTGAATACCATCGCAATACCATGCGTGAATACCATTCCCGGATTCAGCCTCTGTCGTGGCATTCCCATTAAACCGGTTATTGATAATGACCCCGTTCTTGGCATGCTGGAGATAAATGCCAAAGAAGCAGCTGTCTATGATATTGTCTTCAATAATAAAATGCCTTTTATCAGCAACCCGTATTGCCGAATTTTCTTTCAGATAACTCGTTTTTACATGTTTGAAATTGATCCCCTTCACCAGGACATCACGCGCATTGATGGTTAATATTTCTTCACCATCTCGTGAAACCCATATTGGGTAATCAATACCAATGATATTCAAAGATTTTTCAACTATGACATTGGCTGTTTTATATGTTCCAGGTTTTATGAAAATTGTATCACATGGATCAGCCAGATCAATAGCATCTTCAATCGTTTTAACCTCACAGCTGGGGCACACTATAATATGATCTGCTTTTGCTTCGGTTGAACAGAGCACAAAGAGAATTAAACTCAGGAAAAATATATTCCTCTTACAATTCATCGATATACATGTTTAGCAATCCTTCAAAATCATATATAAATCCACCCAATTCAGATACAAGATGCTCAACCTTTTCCCGTGATGAATAGCAACTCAGGTTACCACCCATAGGACTGGGTCTATTTGGACTTACAAGATAGAAACTGGCGAATCCGTCCTGTAATTTTGAAGGTGAATTAAAATGGGTAACACCTATTCTTGCATATTTATCCGATCCCTCAAGAGCCAGTTCCCTGAAGAGGCATTCTGCTGCATCGTATTTAAATACTTTTCCCTTCTTTGTGACGAGTTCCGCACCAAATCTTTTATCTGAAATGATCATTTTACAAGAAGCGCACTGATCTACATCGTAGTTGATGGATTTGAATTCAGTAGAACAGGAAGATAAACCAGCGATGATAAACAGAATCGTTAACAATAGGAATCGTATCATATCAACTACTTCTTTTTAAAATTAAGCCAATTAACAATAAAGGCCAAAACCCATGTCCCTATTACCATCCAGCCCCCGATATGGGGATAAGATTTAGCAATGAAGTTGATTATTTTTTTACTGCCAATCAGAGGTGGTTGGAATGACTCGTCAAACTGCATTGGTGCATTGGGATCAAGATCGTGACCATAATCATATTCCCAGAGATAGAAATCATAAAGTCCGAGGATTAATCCAATCGACAAAACGACTAAAAACCCCAAATAAAACCATTTATTATTGACTAAGGCAGTCAGGAAAGCAAGGATTGTAAATCCAATAACAACAAAAGGTAAAAATTTCAATTCGGGTATTGAATCCGGTTCAATAGGCTTCATTCCGATATAATGGTTAAGTATATTAACATTTTGAAGTGTGCCGGGTTCAGCACCACCAATCTTGTTAATATAGATGAACATATGTACGCCATTGGGATATTGAGGTGCCAATAGCGTGATTCTCCATAAAGGAAATATAAATAAACCCAGTAACAGGATCCCTCCCACAACCATTAAAAACTGCGGCATTCTTTTTTTCATAATCTGGATAAATATTTGGGACTCTTAAGCAATCAAAGTACCAATAAAATTTGAGGCAGGTCCTGGTGGACCTGCCTCATGTCGTCTTTTCGTTTATTCCTCTTCATCATCTTCACCAAGACTCCACTTTAATGGTGTATTGGAATTTTTAGCTGATACGCGAATGTAGCCCTGCAT
>JAHHJO010000483.1:0-5218 GCA_018680275.1 Bacteroidia bacterium | reverse complement strand
TTGAGGAACCAATCAATGATGCCCGGACATGGCTTGTTGGAAAAGGACTCATGGAAGAAGCTGATACTCAATTGGCTTCAGATGAACTGGATCGTGTAACCAGGGAAAGATATGTAAGCAAGGTCATTCGATTGGACTCCTTATTACAGGAACGCGGAGATACATTGAGCAATGAAGGTATCAACCTCTTAATAAATATTGAACATAATGAACCTGTAGGTGAAAAGAGTTTAAACACAAAAGGCAACTATTTCACAGGCTTGAGAAGTAATATATTTGAAATGTTCAATCCATCAAAAATCCAGCAGATTTTGAGTTCACTGGTTGGTGTATTCGGAAGTTTTATTATTGCACTGATGGCTGTTTTCTTTATTGCTTTTTTCTTTTTAAAAGAACAAGGACTGTTTACAAGGATGGTTTCATTTCTTGTGCCAAATAACCGGGAATCACAAGTCAGCCATGCTATCAAGGATTCTTCAGCGTTACTTATCAGGTATTTTGTAGGTTTATGTATCCAGGTTTTGATATTGACATTATTAACATCACTGATTTTGAAATTGCTTGGATTTCAGAATGCACTTCTGATGGCCTTTTGCTTTGCATTCCTAAACCTGATTCCTTATATCGGTCCGATCATGGGTAATTTTGTAGGTGTGTTGATTGTGATCTCATCCAATCTTGATATCGGTTTTTATGACGGTATGTTACCGATGATAATCAAGGCTGTAGTCGTTTTTGCGCTGCTGCAGGTTTTGGACAATGTGCTCTTACAGCCAAATATTTTTTCGAAAAGTGTCAAAGCACATCCACTAGAAATATTTCTTGTCGTTCTTGCAGGTGCAAAGATGGGGGGTGTCCTGGGTATGGTTATAGCCATACCAGCTTATACAGTTTTGAGAGTATTGGCTAAAGTATTTTTCTCTGAATTTGATGTTGTCAAAAAACTGACAGCCAATTTGAATTAATCCTGTTTGGCAAATACCTTTTGTAATAGTGAGGTTGTCCTTTGAGATAAATCTGAACGTATACCCAGTTCTTTTTCTTCAATCAAATCAAACAAGCCATATAATGCCTTGGAATTTATATGATCTGCAAGATCAGGATTCACATCATTCAGTAAAGGTATTTTATTGTAGGTATTGACAGCATCAGCCCAATAGTCCAAGGCACCAAATTGATTCAACGAACTCACAAGAACAGGTTTGAATTCATTATATAAAGAATTGTAGGTTCTGTCATGTAGATAAGTTGTCGCAGCATTCTTTTCACCCATCAATATGTTCATGGCATCATCAAAAGTAATACCGCGAACGGCATCCAGGAATATGGGACCGGCTTTTTTTGCAGCATCTTCAGCAGCGTAATTTATCTTTTTTATAAGCTCTTCTTCAAGGTTCGAGAATCCAGGAATAAATTTCAATTTATCAATGACCACATAGGCTTCTTCAGGTAGAACAATTTTATAGATTGATTTATAATAACCGTCTTTAGCAGAGAGGAAATTGACACTATTGTCAACACCAAATTGTAGTGCTTCTTTCAATCCATTGGATATGTCAAGTTCAGTGAGGGGACTACCGCCGACAGTGTCGAGGACACGCTGGAGATCTTTGGGGTCACAGGAAACCAAGACGAGGGTAAGCAGAAGGGAGATAATTTTCGTTTTCATTCTAATTTTTAATTTAGAACGTAAATGTAAGCAGCTTATAGCTTATATAAATGTTAAATGTGGGCTATGACATATTGAATGTATGTTCTTGTAATTAAGATGTTTAATTCAAAGGATGTGGTTAAGATCTGTTATACTCAGGTTTCATTTCTTTTTTCATATTCAGTTATTTCACCTGACTCAAGATATCTTTTCAGTAATCTCAGGTACATCGCCCAACAATAATTACTTCTCCTGTAATGATCATTTAACTGAGGCCAGCCTGTATGTTCAAAACTTAATTTTTGTAAACCATGTTCCAGGCTTTCGATTTTGAAAAAGAGCCTGGTGCCAGTCCAGTCTTCATCCGCTTTGGTAAATTCGAAACCAATACGCTTATCAGTTTTGTCAATAACCTTGGCATACCAGTCATAATCATCATCAAAATAAAAACGGAATAAGGTACCGGGTTCAGGCTTCCCTTCAGAGAATTTTGTCCACCATAAAGCAAAACCTTTTGGTGTGGAACATGTTGTTAACAATTCTGAAAGTGAGCAATTGATTGTAAGGTCGTGATATATATCATACATAGTAATTGTGGATTGCAGCGAATTAACATTAAGACAACTTATATTAACTATTTTTGTAATATATGATTGAGATTCTGAGTCAAAATAGCATTTTATTACTTTTCGTAGTGGCCTCGTTGGGATATCTTATTGGTAATATCCGTTTTAAAGGCAGTTCACTAGGCGTGGCAGCTGTTCTGTTTACTGGCCTTGCTTTTGGTGCCATTGATTCCCGTCTTCAAATTCCAGAAGTCGTATATCTGCTTGGACTTGTACTCTTTGTATATTCAATCGGGTTGAGCTCTGGTCCGGCGTTTTTTAATTCTTATAAAAAGAATGGATTAAGGGATATTGTTTTTATTATCTCGATGCTTCTTTTTTCAGGATTAATAGCCGGGTTACTGTGGATGGCTTTTAATTTTTCAGCAGCAACTATCACCGGAGCATATGCCGGGTCTACGACCAATACACCAGCTTTGGCAGGAGTTATTGATTATATCACGAACAATTTTGAAAATGGTGTAGCTGAAATTATGATCAACCAATCTGTCATTGGGTATTCATTTTCTTACCCAATGGGTGTACTGGGAGGAATTATTTCCATCCTGATTATGGAAAAACTTCTGAAGATCGATTATGAAAAAGAAAAGCAGGTATTAAGACATCAGTACCCGGTCGGTGACAACCTGACAAGTGCTACTGTTCAGGTCACTAATCCGGCAATCGTGGATATTCAAATCCGTGATTTATTTGCGGAACATAACTGGAATATTGTAATGGGACGTATTTTTTCAAATGGGAAAGTGAGATTGTCGCATTGGAATATGACACTTGAACTTGATGATATGATCATGATCGTTGGTGATCCAGAGGATGTTGAAGATGCCATATCTGTAATCGGAAAACGGACTAAATCGTACCTGCAATTTGATCGGACTAAATTTGATGCCAGGCGCATTTTTGTTTCAAACCCGGATGTTGTCGGTCATTCAATTGCTTCGCTTGAACTGGACAAGAAATTTGATGCTATTGTGACACGAATACGGAGAGGAGATGTTGACATGCTTGCGACTGGAGAAACAGTTCTGGAAATGGGAGACCGTCTTCGTTTTATGGCACGACGGGAAGATCTGAAGAAATTATCAGACTATTTTGGTGACTCATATGCAGCTTCCAGTCGAGTGAACCTTTTTTCATTTGGATTTGGTATTGGTCTGGGTCTTATACTTGGAAACATTGAATTCAATTTTGGAAATGGTTTTATATTCAAACTGGGATATGCAGGCGGACCTCTGATAGTCGGGTTATTGCTTGGGGCATTACGCAGGACTGGACCCCTTGTATGGACACTGCCTTATAGCGCCAATGTAACGCTTCAGCAAATTGGATTAATTCTCTTGTTGGCAGGAATCGGTGTAAGTTCAGGGCATACACTGGTTGAAAGCCTCAATATTGAAGGTCTTTGCATATTTATGGCCAGTGTAATCATCAGTATTGTAACAGCCATTTCAATGCTCTTTATTGGATATAAATTGGTTAAGATCCCGTTCAGTTTATTAATGGGAATTGTTTCCAATCAACCTGCCATTCTTGATTTTGCAAATTCACGAACGGGAAATCATATTCCCCAATTTGGTTATGCCATGATGTTTCCACTTGCATTGATCATGAAAATTGTGATTGCCCAGATCTTGTTCATGGTATTGGTATAGTATTGATCGTTATCCTGGATCCAATCAGTTGGTTTTTCCCTGAATATAGGCTTTTGAGATTTTCTTGAATTCATCCATTATCTTCAAGGTCATTGGTCCTACTTTACCATTCCCTATGATATGTTCACCTACTTGTACAACCGGCATTATCTTCTTTAAAGTACTTGAAAGAAATACTTCATCTCCACCTAAAAGTTCATTGATTCCGAAATCAATAACCTTGATATCATATCGGTCTGAAAGATTATCCAGGATGGCTTTCCTGGTCACACCCATGAGTATAGAAGTTTGTGGTGTGTAAAGCGTATTATTTTTTACAATGAAAACATTACTTCGTGATGCTTCTGTAACCTGTTCAGTGCTATAATAAAGAATATCTATAGCATCCATGTCCTGCATCAGGTTATGTCTCCGGAAACTATTCAGGTAATAAATAGATTTGTACGAAGGATGGGCACGCGAATAGTCATCCATTAATACCCTGCAACCATCTTTATAGTATTTCTCATCGAAAGGGGTATAGGCGTTATTGATGATAATGAGATAGGGTTCCAACCTTTTATTTCGTATTATTCCTGACAGGATCAGCTTGTAAGTCGAGTCCTTCAGTTTGTTGCGAGACTGCAATTCGTTTAATATCATGGTTAACTGCCTGTGGGAATAAATGACCTTTTCGAAAAGAAAGGACTGAGCATTTTCAAACCTGGCCAGGTGATCTTCTAAGAAGAGCATCACGCCATCTTCTGCCCGGAAGAAATCAAATACGCCAAATGATCTGCCGAAAGCAAGATTATCAGGACTGATATTCAAGTCATTTAGTAATACATAATTACCATTGTCATATGCTATTAATCTATCTTTCATATTTCCCCATAATATTTATGGCGTCTATGATAATTTCTTTATCTATTTCCTGGTCATACAAACAGCTTCCAATACCATTTAAAAGGGAAAAATTCATGGTGCCTGAATAGTTCTTTTTGTCCTTCATACAAAATTCTATGATGCGATCGGGATCTATATCAATCATGATCCTATCCTTAAAGACACTTCTGATCAGACTGTTGATTTCTTTCAAAGCATTTGAGCTTAGGAGATTCTTTTGGCAACTTATGTATGACTCACAAATCATACCCAGGGCGATGGCTTCACCATGAAACAGGCTTTGCCCTGATTCAAGACTATAAGATTCCACGGCATGGCCAATGGTATGACCAAAATTCAGGATCTTCCTTTTCCCGGATTCATATTTGTCCTCACTGACGATCGCACTTTTAATTAATAAGGAC
>JAHHJO010000133.1:0-7285 GCA_018680275.1 Bacteroidia bacterium | reverse complement strand
ATAAGCGCTTTTGCAGCAATTCTATCCCACCAACTTATTTTTGCAACTCGTGCACTTCTTCTTTTTGCTTCTTTCGAAGTATACTTCAATATGTCCGAGAAGAATACCAGCCCATCCGGCTTGCGTTACAATGACCTGTTCACCTTTAAGATTTCTTCGCGTATCCGCTTTTCTCATAAAGGTATGAGTATGGCCACCAATGATCAGGTCTATATCAGTTGTATTTTGCGCAAGGATAACATCGGAAATACGTTCTGAACTATACCTGTAACCAAGATGTGAGAGACAGATAACATAATCACAAGCTTTATCTTTTTTCAAAATAGTTGCATACTTCTGAGCACTGGATATCGGATCGAGGTATTGCGTTTCTTTGTACATAGTCGAAGGAACGAGACCCTTAAGTTCGATGCCAGTGCCAATCACCCCGATCTTAAGATCTTCTACATAGAAAATTTTATATGGACTGATCTTATTATTCAGGACAGTATTTTTAAAATCATAGTTGCTTACAATAAATGGAAAGTCAGCATGTACCAGTTGTTTGTCAAATCCATCTATACCAGCATCAAAATCATGATTTCCCATGGTAGAGGCATCATATCCCATCTTTGACATTAACTTGATTTCCAACTCCCCGCCAAAGAAGTTAAAGTATGGTGTCCCCTGGAAAATATCACCGGCATCAAGGAGCAGCACATTTTTTTCTTTATTCCTTATAGATTGAATCATCTCTGCTCTTCGTGCTGCACCTCCTAGTCCGGCATTCCGTCCGCCATCATCAGGGAATGGATCGATTCTGCTATGGACATCATTGGTATGCAGAATATTCAGTTTGATAAAATCCGGGTCTGAGCTGAAAGCAGACAAAGGAAATTGCGATGACATCAGCAAGATAGATCCAGTAAGGGATTTCTGTAAAAATGTTCTTCTTTGTATCATTCCTGGATTCTTTTACTATTATCAATAATGATTTTGTCACCACTGGCCATCAATTCTTCCAAATGTTCAATAATGACCTCACGAATAAATAAACCTGAATTATCCTGGGGGACGTCAATCAGGAAATCGCAATTATCTCCGCCATTGGCAATGTAGTCCGGCATGGCTACCCTGTAACTGTCTCCTTTCTCCAGTTCTTTACCATGAATCATGATATCCACTGCTTTTCTATCTTCAATCCTGAAGCTCAGGTTTCTACTGACAGGCCAGCCATTACTCGATGCAATTTTATTGAGCAGGAGCTGTATCTTTTCATTATCCAGTTCGAGGACGACTAACATGTTGTCGAAGGGCATCAACTCGTATATTTTACCTTTTGTAAGCGGTCCTTCAGCTACAGAAGGAATTCTGAGTCCACCATAATTTTGTATGGCAAAATCCACAGGATGCGGGTTGGTGCGTTGCGCTTCTGATAACATGGCATCTGTAAACCAGTTTCCCATATTCGAATTTGGTCGTGCTTTGATCAGGTCTTCAGGCATATGTCCTATGACCTTCATCATCTCTTCATTCATTTCATCTCTGAATGGATCAATGAATTCGAGAACCGCGGCATCATTGCCAACAGCTTTACCATCCATTCTCGAATATTCAATTTCCGTATCACTGATATGTACATATGTCCTGCATGAAACAAGCGTTATGAAAACAAAAAGTGAGGTAAGTCTGAACAAGTTATACATCCAATATTATTTTTGATTCTTCCTTAACTGCCTGTATGGCAAGATCAACCGGGTTTTTATCATTTTCATTGAGGTATTTGAACAATGCTTCAACCATCAAATCTGAGCTTACATTTCCGGGCAAATCTTCTCCGGCTTTACTTATGATGCTTACCATATCGTTCTTTACTAGTTTAATAATATCCCATAATTTCTGAGAAGTATATAATTGTTGAGCGATATTATGTTCATATTCTTTTTGAACGGAAATCATCATGGCATGTTTCAGTGCATCGACAGACATATTCTTACTATTGAGTCTCATTACGAGGTTGGGTATACTTATCCGCTCGCAGAAAAGAAGTAATCTTTCATAGGCCTGGAGTTTGAGTGGTATGGCATTTTTCGAGTATTTACTCCTCACTTCCAGAGATTTTAAATCATACTGGCTGTTAAGGTATTGCCTCAATATAAAATAACAGGCAAGGAATACAACCAGTGCCGGAATCGTATATTTTAGAACTTCAAAGATGATCTCCCACATAATTTCCCAATTTTCAAAACTAATTCTCAATAACTATCGTTTACAAATTTATATTTTTGTAGTTAAGTTCGACAAAATCAAACAGCTATTATTATGCAGGAAGCAGATACAACGATAAAATCACCCATCAGTCTGACTGAAGGTGCGATAAAACAATTAAATCGTCTATTGGTAGAAAAGGAGGTTCCCGAAGGATATGGTCTAAGGGTAGGTATTAAAGGAGGAGGATGCTCCGGTTTTTCATATGTCCTTGGTTTTGATGAGAAATCAGAAAAGGATGATGAATTTGAAGTCAGTGGCATCACAGTGTATATGGAAAAATCTCATGCACTATACCTACTTGGTATGGAAATAGATTGGCTTGAAGGCCTAAACAATCGCGGGTTTGTTTTCAACAACCCGAATGCTTCGGAGACTTGCGGGTGTGGTACAAGTTTTTCTGCATGATCCTGAATGGATTAAAAAAGTATAAGGCATAAAAAAAGGAGATGAAAATTATCATCTCCTTTTTATTTATGTGCCTTTGTGTTTTACATATGCTTGATGATCTCATCTCCAAACTCGGAACACTTAAGTAGGGCAGCACCCTTCATCAATCGTTCGAAATCATAGGTCACTCTTTTCGCTTTAATAGCTCCTTTCAATCCTTTCTCAATCAATCTGCCAACTTGCTTCCAACCCATATAGTCGAACATCATGACACCAGATAAGATAACCGAACTTGGATTTACTTTATCCTGACCAGCATATTTTGGTGCTGTTCCGTGGGTAGCTTCAAATACAGCAATACCGGTTTCATAGTTAATGTTTGCACCCGGTGCAATACCGATACCCCCTACAATCGCTGCAAGGGCATCTGAAATATAGTCACCATTCAGGTTTAATGTAGCAATCACATCATACTCGGCCGGTCTGAGAAGAATTTGCTGAAGGAAAGCATCTGCGATGACATCCTTTACAATGATTTCTCTTCCTTTGTTATCAATCACCTGCCATGGGCCTCCATCCAGATCTTCCGCTCCAAATTCTCTTTTAGCCAGGGCATAACCCCACTCCTTGAATTTACCTTCAGTAAATTTCATGATATTGCCTTTGTGAACCAGGGTCACAGATTTAGCTTTTGAGCTCATCGCATGATTGATGGCTGCTCTTACCAATCTTTCGGTTCCTTCAACTGAAACCGGTTTGACACCAAGACTTGCAGTATTGGGGAACCTTATTTGAGTTGCACCCATCTCATTCATGAGAAATGATTTTACTTTCTCATTTTCCTCGGTTCCGTGCAAGTATTCAATACCTGCATATATATCTTCTGTATTTTCCCTGAAGATCACCATATCCACAAGACCTGGCTTTTTGACTGGTGAAGGAACACCACGATACCATTTGACTGGTCTGACACATGCGAACAGGTCAAGACGTTGTCTGATTGCAACATTCAAAGACCTGAAACCACCTCCAACTGGTGTGGTTAGTGGTCCTTTAATAGCAACCAGGTGATCAGCAATAGTATCAGTTGTTTCAGAAGGTAGCCAGTCTCCCTCTTTTCTTGCATTTGCTTTTTCGCCGGCATAGACCTCTTTCCAGTGTATCTTTCGATCACCTCCATAGGCCTTTTCTACTGCTGCATCAAAAACCCTGACTGCAGATGCCCAGATATCCGGTCCGATACCATCTCCCTCGATGAAAGGAATAATTGGATCTTTTGGAACATTTAATCTTCCTCTTCTTGTAAGTGTAATTTTAGAACCGCTCATATTTTATTTTTTGAATGGGCTGCAAAAGTATGAAATACTCCTGTTAAAAAACAATAATAACAGTGACTATCTGGTGTCTTTAATTTTAGCTCTAATTCAATGGACTAATACTGTAAAGCTTCCTTTTTTATCAAATCTCCAAAAAAGATAGCATTGGCAAATAACCGGCTACCTCCTAACCAATACCCTCTGAAGTTGGGGTTGTCTGCAAATGCAATGATCCTTCCTTGTCCTGCTCCATAACAAATCATGGAGGCTGATTCCTTGGCAGCATTAATATTTTCCTTGGATACATACCCACTCAGAACAGGATCGTCAGTATAATACATTGGTGTGGCAAGCTTGTTTTTCACCTTTTCAAGGAACAAAGTGCCGCGCTTAAATACAGCTAATTCATCGTTTTGATAACCGAAAAAAAGAGGATGTTCATTATTTATCCTTGTATTAAAAATGGCACCTCCGATGACTTGAGCTCCATTGTACCTGTTGATGTCAGAATATAGTTCTGCTTGTGCAAGGGGCCTTTCAGCAGTTTTCTTGTTGAATTTTATGATTTTTTGGCTGTTCAGATAATTCAATGCGCCTCTGAATGCGACCAGAACACCACCTTTATTGATCCATCTTTTTAACTTTTCACTGGAGAGCATTTTTGAATTATATTGACCATCCGGCATCAAAATCACTTTGTACCTGTCAAGATTTATACGGTTAAATTGCCTGAGGTCTATCATACTCAAAGGAATATTGAACCTTTTATCCATCTGGTACCATGCAGAGCCAGCTTCGTACCTGTTTACCCCTTCACCAATAATCATGGCGATTTCAAATTTTCTCAGAGAAGTATTGTCAGGGCTTCCTATGGACTTTCCTTCTCTGGACTGCCCGGAATCTACAGGTATCAATGCTAAGTTTAATTTTGCTGCCTCTTCCACAAGAAAGTTGATTGTTTCTTCAGCTTGTTTATCTTTTTGACCTTGGACCGGAATAATGATTGTGCCTGCTTTGAATCTCTTATACATCCCTTCGGAAAGGTATTCTGCATCTGATTTTAAGA
Organism: Bacteroidia bacterium; assembly: GCA_018680275.1. Classification (GTDB taxonomy): domain Bacteria; phylum Bacteroidota; class Bacteroidia; order Chitinophagales; family Saprospiraceae; genus RFSX01. The sequence continues at coordinate 2,266 of JAHHJO010000133.1, read as the reverse complement.
CTTTACATAGTATATTATTGTCAAGAAGGGAATAAAGCAGTGCGGGTGCCAGGTAATTATTCCAATCAATCGCCAGGGCATGGACTGATTTAAGAATCATCTTATTGTGTGGGAGTTCAATTTTTTCTATCCGCTTGAGCTGTGAAGTATCAATTTTAGCTCTGCCTTCTTCGGATTTCACATTGAATGCAAGGGGTAGTGTCCAGGCTGAAACATCATAAAACAAACTGTCAGGAAACTCATCAACCCGCTCAAATATTGTTTTTACCAGTCCGGACTGCACCTGGCTTTTTGGTACAATGTAGCTGTAGGAATAATCATATCCCTTGTGTTTTTTAGCATACTTATCGTTTGCCTGGTATACATTTATATCATGCCTGTTCAATATCTCAATAAAGAAATTTGCTTTATATTGATCAGTGGATTCAAAAATGTAATATCCTTTTTTTGGAATGCTATTGCGCGCATAAAATGCTCTTTTATATTCCAGTATTTCATTTTTAAGATCCAGTGCAGCCTCCTGGGTGGATAAGGAAGTCACTACCTGGTTTCTTATCGTAAACGGAAAACTGAGTAATCCATTACTGGTTTCTCGCAAATAACCTCTTGAACTTGCTTGTTCAAATAAAATACCTACACATCCATTAATATCAGGATAGGTAGATCCCTTTCCATAATAATAGTCATCAAATGATTCTTTGGAATAGTACATTGAGCCAATGGAATCAAGAAATTGGGCATGGTATTGTCCTATATGTTCAGTTAGTTCCTGGTTGATAGCTGGTGTATTTGGATTTGTTCTGCTTGGAATCCCTGGTTGAAAGAAGAAAGTGTTATTTGGTCCCATTTCGTGGTGGTCAGTCAATACATCCGGTTTCCATTCATGAAATGTTTCTATTCTTCCTTTACTTTCAGGATGTATATTGAATATCCAGTCCCTGTTTAGATCAAACCAATAATGATTGGTCCTGCCTCTTGGCCATACCTGGTTGAATTCCCTGCTACCGGGATCTGTCACAACAGCCGATGAACGATGCATATTGACCCAGGTGCTGAATCGTTGCAGTCCGTCGGGATTATAACAGGGATCGAGCAGGATGATGGTTTGGTCCAGCAACTTATCAATCTTATCACTTTGACCAGAAAGCAAATAATAGGCTATCAGGACGGCTGCATGACTTCCGCTGCTTTCATCGCCATGGATGGTATAGCCCTGGTAAAGCACAAGTGGAATACTGTCCAGGTCGAGTTTGTCTGCCACTGAATTATCCAGGAGCTGATTATGTCGTTGTTTTAATTCTTCTATCCTGGAAAGATTCGCTTTACTACTTATAGTTAAATATACCAGTGGGCGGTTTTCATGAGATCTGGCATATTCGGTCAGATTACAGTTTTCACTGGCTGCACAAATCTTTTCGAGATAATAAATCAACTGATCATGTGTTAGGTGCTGTTCCCCAATGGGTGTAGGCAAAACAGATTCAGGGGTAGGGATATTACTGTTATAACTGATTTCAGGGAGATAATAATTCAATTCTGTTTGTGCGCATAGGTATCCTTGGATAAACAGAAATATCACAACAATAATTACCTTCGTGTTCCTTAAAGTCATCAGATTGATTTGAATTATAAAATTACTCCAATAAGTGAAGTTTCTTAAATGAGCATATTACTGTCATATCTTGTAATCCCCTTAATCTTTCTCTTCCTGGCCCTGAATGTGTATTTCAGAATCAGGATTATAGGGAAATACAAAAAACTTCGCAGTAAAAATATCGGAATAGATGACAAATTTCTGATGAAAGAAGATGAAATAAGGCAAAGGTATGCAGGCCTGGAAGAAGAAACACTGAATGAACTGATAGATTTTTCAGGTAGCCTGAAACGACTGATAATGATTGCATTTACTGGATTCATTATAATATTGTCCATTTTTCTGTACATATATATTAACAAGGGATAAATTGAAGCTTGCACTATTTGGTTACGGTCACCTCGGAAAGATACACCTCCAATGTCTCAAGCAGACCCCTTTCCATATAGCTGGGATTTATGATCCTGTCCTGAGTGAAAATGTGATTGACGAAAATATAAAGGTCTACAAAGATGTAGATGAATTGATCAATAATTCGGATGCCTGCATTATCGCAAGTACAACTTCATCCCATTACAGTCTGGCAAAACTGGTCCTGGAACATGACAAACATCTTTTCCTGGAGAAACCGATGACGAGTACAATTGATCAATCCGGTAAATTGGTCAGAAT
>JAHHJO010000555.1:0-3160 GCA_018680275.1 Bacteroidia bacterium | reverse complement strand
TTCAAGTGCCTGGTCCATGGAATTGACAGTCAGGAGACCGAAAATGACAGGTTTTCCTGAGACCAGCGACAATTGTGTAATCCCATTTGCAACTGCCTGGTTGATATATTTATCATGGCTTGTATCTCCTTTAATAACGCACCCAAGACAAATGACTGCATCCGGAGATTTGAATTTTAGCAAGGTCTTGGCAGCTACTGGTAGTTCAAATGCACCAGGTGTATGGATAATAAAGATGTCTTCTTCTGCGATGTCCAGCTTCATCAATGTTTCCCTGGCCCCGTTTAAAAGAGCAGAAGTGATGGAGTCATTCCATTCTGAAACTGCAATACCAATTTTGTATCCTTTACCTGACGGGCATTGATCAAGTTTATACTCAGAGAGATTTTTTTTCTTGGAACCCAATACTGTTAATTAGGAGTCAGAAAGATTGGCAATCATCAAAGCGATATTGTTTGCTTCGTTTGAACCTGGATATTCATCTCTGATTCTTTCAAAAGAAGTCCTTGCTTTATTGTTATCACCGGTTCTTTTTGCAAGCAATCCTTGCTTATACAAATAATAAGGTGTCAGAAGGTCATCATTTCCAGAATTGACCGCTTTATCATAAAAGGAGAGGGCTTTATCAAAATCACCAGTTTCAGAATAAGCATCACCAAGACCGCCGTTTTTTAATATCCTGGAGTAAAAACTGGAAGCATTGTGCGAACTATAATAAGAAATAGCATCCTCATACCTGCCTAGATTCAGGTAAGAAATACCTGCATAAAGTTTTGCGAGATTTGCGGTAGCTGTTCCAGAATAGTTGTCAATTACATCGAGAAGCCCTTCAAATCCACCACCTGGGTTTTCCAGGGCTAGTGCAAATGAATCTTGCGCAAACTGCTGTTCGGCTTTATATATTGCTACTTTAGCCTGCATTTCACGGGGTTCCTTGATAAAATATTTATAGACAATAAATGCCCCAACTGCCAAAACGATAGCAGCGATTACAGACATTACTATTGTTTTGTTTCTCTCAAAATAGTCTTGCGCTGAATCTTTTACCTCAACTACATTTACTAGAGTCTCGTCTTCGAATTTATCTTTTCTTCTTTTTGCCATTTTTCTTTAATTAAAAACGCCGCAAAAATACCAAAAGTATTCGAATTCATGCAGCTAGTAGCTAGCTATAAATTAATCCATTATAAATGGATAATCTTTCTGAACATAATTGTCATCATATAATTCTGATCCAAGAGGATAATCAGACTCATCTGCAAATTTTACAGCCTCTGCGATTTCAGCTTTGATAGAATCTTTGATAGCATCAATTTCTTTCCGATTTGCAATACCTTTCTCGATAATAGCTTCTTCAGTTTCCTTGATGGGATCCCTGTCTTTATAGGATTCCAACTCTTCTTTCGAACGGTAATGACCGGGATCTGAAACCGAATGACCTCGATACCTGTAGGTTTTTATTTCAAGATAGAAAGGACCTTTTCCACTTCTGATGTGTTCAGCAGCTCTTGCCAATGCATCATGTACTGCTTCAGGAGACATGCCATCAACAATTTCACTTGGCATATCATATGCCAGGCCAAGTTTGGCCAGATCGAGTACATTACTTGTCCGGCTGACGGATGTACCCATTGCATAGTGATTGTTTTCGCAGATGTATAATACAGGCAATGACCATTTCATAGCCATGTTGAATGACTCATGAAGAGCACCTTGTCTTGCAGCGCCATCTCCAAACATGGTGACACAAAGGTTATCAGTTCCTTTATATTGTTCAGCAAGTGCAATACCGGTACCTATTGGAATTTGAGCACCAACAATACCGTTTCCACCCATATAATTATGTTCATTGGATGAGAAGTGCATCGATCCTCCTTTTCCTTTTACAACACCGGTACTCTTTCCGAACAGCTCAGCCATACATGCTTTTGAACTGATCCCCCTGCATAATGCGATACCATGCTGTCGGTAAGCTGTGACAATTTTATCTTCTTTGCGTAAAGCTGAAACAAGACCGGCTGCTATCGCTTCCTGGCCAATATAAACGTGAAGGAAACCTCTTATTTTTTGTTGACTATAAGCTTTCAGAGAGGCTTCTTCAAATTTCCGGATCCTGAGCATAACTTCGTACCACTCCAGGTACGTAGATTTGGAATATTTTGATTTATCCGATGAAGCCGGTGATTTATTTACCTTCTTTTCTGCAATCTCTGGCATAATTTATTGTTTGATAATAAATAAAGGAAACACTTACTTTTGAATTAAGTTGAATACAAAAATAACTAATTGAACCGTATCACACTGAAAATATTATCGATTACTAAATTTAGAAATTGCAATTCTGTAGATTTTTTGTTTCATAATGATATAAACGTATTGACTGGTTTAAACGGGGCAGGAAAGACATCTGTTCTGGATACAATCTATTACATGACAAATGGACGGAGCTATTTTTCTAATCTTGATAAATTTCTTTACAAAGATGATGGAGATTATTTCAGGATCTCCGGGAAATTGGTTTTTGAAGAAAATCAGTTTGATATAGAAGTTGCATCTTCTGTCAAAAAGGGTAAAAAGATATTCCTGGATGAAAAGCAAATGAAAAGCATATCGTCCTTTTACGGAAAGTTTCCCTCCTTCATGATCGCTCCAAAAGACATCCAAATCCTGGTCGAAAGTAGCATTGAAAGAAGAAAGCTTATGGATAAGACGCTGTCCCAGGTAGACAGATCTTACCTGCGGCATCTCCTGGATTACAATAAAGCACTAAAGCAGAGGAATGCAGCACTAAAGACTTTTCAGAAAACAGGTAGAAGTGACATCATCCTGCTCAACGCCATTAATGAAAAAATGTCCATACCTGCACAATATATTTTTGATCAACGGCAGATATTCGTAGAAAAAATCAGCCCGATTTTCAACAGGTATTATAGTGAATTGTCGGATGACCGGGAGAAACTTACAATAAGCTATAAATCAAGACTTTTTGATCATACCTTTATTGAATTACAGGATTCATCCCTGCAAAAAGACCTTATCCTGGCAAAGACTTCAGAAGGTATCCACCGTGATGATGCTATACTTCGGATCAATAATTTTGAAATGAAGAAATACGCATCCCAGGGACAATTAAAGTCGGCAATAATAAGTCTGAAACTTG
>JAHHJO010000060.1:0-3347 GCA_018680275.1 Bacteroidia bacterium | reverse complement strand
GCCTTTCCTTTAACAGGTTGATCAGCATATATTGTAAAGGTCAAGTCCCCACTGAAGCTATTGCAGTCGATATAATTCCCGTTTGAATCAGGCGCACCAAAACAATCTTCTATCGCTTCTCCAATATTAATTTCCTGACCCGGGTAAGCTATCAGGAAATTGGTAACGAAATCAACGCATTCTGCCCATGTACCATTAGAAGATGAACAGGCATCCTCAATAATCGCAAGTTCTAGTGCAGTTTCAAATTCCTGTTGATTTGTTCCACAAGGATCATCTTCATCAAGGACTGACATCAATTGTACCCATGTTAAATCTACTTCAGGATTATTGTCAAGATAAATGCCGATTGCTTCAGTTCGTGCATGCATACATTCTACTTCACTGAGTGCTTCCACGGGTATATGTGTATTCCCGGTTTTTGGATCAATACCTGTGCCGATACCCGGCCTTGTTCCTGTTCCTGTGCCTCCCTGGTTAGGTCCATTACCTCTTGTATCTCTGCTTGAATCATTTGACGAATCATGGATCAGAAATCCTGGTGATCCGGGAATAGTTATAATGGTAATTGGAAAAGTATTACAGTCGATCCTGTTATGCCTGCACTGATGGACAGGGAAGCCATTGGGACAAGGATCATTCAAGCAAAGCGTTTCCCCGGGTCTGTCATTGGGCATAGGTGGCCATGCATAACTACCACCACCTCCACCTGTTGATCCATCTGTCTCCGTTGGTGCAAGATTCCACCAATAACAACTGAGACATTTTAATCTGAACTGGTTATTATCATTAAAATAATCAAGGATGTCTCCATCTTCATAAACCAGTTTGTCTTTGTATCCATCAAAGATGTCATAAGTCACGATTTTACCATCAAAATAATCACGATCTTCCTGGTTAAATCTTGTTTTGCTTTGGTCCTCTGGAACGATATCATAGAAATAAGACTGTGGAATGTTTGAGTCATCCAGTGTAATAAATAAACGCGTCGCTCTGAATTCAGTACTCGGTGTAAATTTATCACATGGTACTATAATCGTACTTTCGTTAATTGTCATGGCTGAAGACCATTTGGGGTCAAACATTCTGAGAGCTAATTCCCCTGTCTCGAGACCATAATGGCTGTATACAAGATTTTCAAACCAGTCCTGTAAATCATCAAGCGATTGTACTGAAACACCATTGCTTGCCCCAAAGATTCTTTCTGTATCTGCTGAACCGGGAACAGGAACATTAAGGTCCATATCATCTTTCTGACAGGAGCAGACCAGGAAGATCAGACTCATAAATAATAAATAATGTGTTGATTTTAACATAATGGAAGTTTTAAAGATTAATAATGTTTGGAGGCTAAACTATATGGTAGTTCTCTAAATTTAAAAGCTTGTGTCTCAATCAATACCTCTATGTTTTTTATTGTCCTCCATAGACCATATAAGTCCTTCTGTGGATTTACAGTTACATTATTATTTCGGTCCGTATTTTGCTGTAAAGAAGATTAAACACCTTCTATGTATCATATATATGTCATAGAATTATCACGCAAAGTCTATAATGAAAACAAGAAGTTCAGGGATGCCAATCCCCAGTTCAACGGATTGTTGCAATGCCTTTATGTTGGGATGACGAGCAAATCGCCTCAAGAACGGTTGCGCCAACACAAACAGGGTCTGAAAAGCAAAAAAGGATATAATTTGTCTTCGAATATTGTCAGGAAATACGGTATGTATCTCCGACCAAGTCTTTATAATCACATTGGTGCGATAAGATCAAAATCAGAAGCACTCAATATGGAAAAACAACTCTCTCTCGAACTACGAAGAAAAAGATATGCAGTTTGGTATAATTAATTTTCCCGATATCGCGATATCTCAATATCGCGATATCGAGACTCCTCATCAACCCAACTTCAACAATGCCATCACACCTCCTGAAAGACCAAGCAGGAGTACCATATAAGCAGCATCAATCAAATATAGCTTTAATGATTTTCTCTGGTAAAGGTAATTTATGGCTATCGCTGGAGCGGCATAAAATAAACCTGCCATTAATCCATGAAAACCACCATGCAGAAATGTCTGATCTTCGGGATCATGGTAATTGATTATAATATTTACTGCATAGGACATGATAACCATCATTAAAAATGCCAAGCCATGTGTCCGGGCCATATTGCTTTGAGCCTCCTCGTCAGTCATGCCTGTTTCAGCCTGCCAGGCTTTACCAAATAATGCTGTATACCAAAGAAATCCAAGAAGAAACGCGGCGACTCCGCCAATAATAGGTTCTAGATAAGCCATAAGTATATTATTTGAGTTAGTTAATACCTTAAACTATGAAAAAGCCTGAAAATCAAGAAATTAGAACTGGGATTTTGATTCACAAACATTCAAAATACGACTTGTAAATTGACTAAATAGATGTTATATTAATACCATCATATGATGGCATTGTGATTAATCGACAAAACCTGGGGACAAACAGCATTCTTTACGACTCTATTGAAATCGGAAAATTACTGGGCTTAATCGATGCAAGTCATATAAGGAAGCCGAGCAAAAAATATAGGAGATCCAATAGAATACATACGATACATGCCACATTATCACTTGGAGGTCACAAACATCCAGCAAAACAGATCAGGCAAATCTTTAACAACCAGGACCCCGATTCTGATCAAAAGAGCATCACCGAAGTAAAAAATTTACAACAGGCCTATGCTTGTCTTTCCTCATATAATTTCAACAAGGCCGCTTCTTATCTTTCGGCTCATGACTTCATCATGACTGGTCTCGCAGAAAACACCGGCTCCTTCAGATCCTCGGGCGTCAGGGTGATTCGAGGTGATGCATTGAATTATATAGCCCCACCTGCCTGGGAGGTTACAAAACTCATGAATCGGCTTTTTGATTATCTAAAAAACAGTTCAGATCCCTTTGTCATAAAAAGTTGTGTCTTTCATTTTGAAATGGAGTTCATTCATCCTTTTTCTGATGGGAATGGCAGACTTGCACGATTATGGCAAAGGCTTATACTTACCCAGGAAAACCCTGTATTCAATTATCTACCGATTGAAAAAGAAATGCTTGATTCCATGGACAAATACCATCACAGTATAACAATGGCCATTCAGCAAGCCAATTGTGTTCCTTTCGTCGAATACCTGCTTAAAGTCATCAGAAAATGTCTGCAAGATTACACAAATAAAACAAGGGCTAATCTCTCTGAAGATGAACGACTTGAATACTTCCGGGACAACTTTAAAGCTACAGAGTTTGCACGGAAAGATTACATGTATTTCTTCAGGGATATCTCTTCAGCAACCGCCACCAGGGATATGAAACTTG
>JAHHJO010000260.1:0-5648 GCA_018680275.1 Bacteroidia bacterium | reverse complement strand
ACAATAAGGAATGGTCAGGGATTTAATAAATGATTCTGCTCCGGGAATGACGGTAAGGTACTTTTCAAATGCAATTTTTGATTGCTTTCTGAATTCCTTTTCAAAGTTGAATTCAATGTCTGTTTGTACTCTCTCATTGACGTATTTGTCAATATCAGCAAACTTTTTACCCGCAAATAATTCAATGGATTTCTCTTTTGTCATCTCTATCCCCAGGTCATTCATCATATCAGCAACGACCTGGTTTGATACCGGTTCACTGTCCACAAGTGTTCCGTCACAATCGAAAATGACAAGTCCATATCTTTTCATTTTGCAAATGTAGTAATGTGATTATGAAAAAGAGATAATCTCCAGTTATCCTGAGAGACAAAATAGGAATAGAGAATTATTTAATTTTGGACCAATTCAATTTGATGAAAAAAACACTGATATTAATTTCAATACTTGCTTTGTTGAGTATCGCCTATTTCGGCCTGGTAAAAGAAGAGGAGAAGACATCTGGTTCAATATCGGTCCCAGACAGAGCTTTTATTGTTGATAATGCAGACCTCATAAATACGATAACAATCCAATCAATTGGATATCCCCTTGTTCATTTGAATAAGACTGAAGGTATGTGGATACTCAATGGACAACATCGCGCGGATGAGCATATTGTGAAGAATATGGTATCTGTACTGTCAAAAATGCATATTCACTACATTCCTCCCAAGTCTCAAAATGATATGATCAACAGGAGCATTGCAAATACAGGAATGCAGATAAAAACCTACGACAAGGAAGGATCATTGCTTACATCCTTTATCATGGCAGGGAACACAAATAAAGAAGATGGAACATATTGTATTAATGAAGGAGCCAAACAGGCATATGTCATGTCTCTTCCAATGGTTGAAGGTGGTTTGCGCAATTATTTCAATCATGAAACAAACGCCCTACGAGACAAAGCTGTTTTCCGGCTTGATCCATCCAATATTCAATCCGTAAAAATAGATTATCCCAAAGACAGGAAGAACAGTTTTGAGATCAACAGGATAAAAGGGAAGTACGAATTAGAAGTTTCTGTCAATACACCTGAGCAGGAAGGAACGGTTTCAGATCGTCTCATGAAAGATTATCTAAAAGACTTTAATTTCCTGATGGCTGAATATGTCAGCAATGATAATCCTGCGCAGGATTCTGTAAAAGGAAAATTGCCATTTGCAATCATCGAGATCAGCGATAAAATACAAGGAGAACTCAAACTTGAATTTTTTCCTTCCCTGGATATTTTTGATAAGAATGTGAACACGCAATCAATAGACAATTTAGGACAAGTTGAGAGATATTTTGTGCAAACCAACTGGAATGACTTTTTTACGGTTCAGCACAGGCTTGTTTCTAAACTATTGAAAAAACCGGATCATTTCTATTGACTATGATTAACTCAATCATTGTACTTTTTTCCATTAGCATTATTATTAACACAAATACCCCCGACTGGGGATTTTTCGGGCACAGGAAAATAAACAGGTATGCTGTTTTTACACTTCCGGAAGATATGCTTGGTTTTTACAAGAAGCATATAGAATTCCTGACAGCCCATGCTGTAGATCCGGACAAAAGAAGATATGCTCTGAAGACAGAAGCAACCAGGCATTATATAGATATTGATGCCTGGGATACAATGCCATTTAATAAGGTCCCAAGGGAATTCGAAGAAGCTGTCTTTAAGTATGGATCATTTATTTTTCTGGATCGGAATAAGGATACTTTTGAATTAAAACAGGCAGAACAGGAATTAAGAATTTCTCCTGAAATACGCGACTTTATTATGGATGACAGGTATTCCAATGAAGTTCATTTGCCATTGGAACTTTCCTGCCCGGATAAGCTTGATGAACAGGTTTCCGCTGTAATTTTCAGGAACAGGCTTGCAGAAAATGGTGTGTTGCCATTTTTCCTTGAAGAGTTTTATAATCGGCTGGTCAGATCATTCGATTCAAATAATGCAAAAGCCATCCTGAAAATAAGTGCAGATATCGGACACTATATTGCAGATGCGCATGTTCCATTGCACACAACCCTTAATTATAATGGGGAATTAACAGATCAGAAAGGAATTCATGCATTTTGGGAAAGCCGCCTTCCGGAACTCTTTGCTGAAAAAGAATATGATTTTATGGTTGGCAAAGCAGAATATATTTCCGATTTACGATCTTATATTTGGACTACGATTACCGAAAGCCATGCTTGTCTGGAATCAGTTCTTCAGAATGAAATGAACTTAAGGGAACAGTATCCCAGGGATCAGCAAATTTGTTATGATGAAAGAAATGATGTCACCGGTCCTGTACAATGTCGGGCATTCAGTAAAGCTTATCATGACTCAATGGATGGAATGGTAGAAAGACGCATGAGGAAATCAATACATGCCGTCGGAAGTATATGGTATTCTGCGTGGATTGATGCCGGACAACCTGAAATGGATAAGCTGAGTCACAATCGTGCTGAAGAAAAAAATATAAATAAAGTATCTAATCTTATTAATGAAACACATCATCAATAAACTATGAAACCAGGAAAAACAGGATTGATCCTGAGAGGTCTTGCAATGGGCATAGCCGAAATTATCCCGGGTGTATCAGGGGGAACGATCGCTTTTATTTCGGGTATTTACAAAGACCTCCTGGATGCGGTTACCGGATTGAATATGAATGCATTGCGCATGCTGTTTAAAGGAGACTTCAAGGGGTTCTCAGGGAGTGTAAAGTTGCCTTTTCTTGTCTTCCTGGGTATGGGAATGGCTATTGGTGTGGTCTCAGGCGTTTTTGGAATTACTTATTTACTTGATAACTATCCTGAAGTTATTTGGGCGTTATTCTTTGGATTGGTCCTGGCATCGGTACCTTATATGTTGCTACAATTAAAGTCCGGTAAAGGCTATCATATACTCATATTCCTGGCTGGTGCATTATTCGCATGGTACATTACCACCTTGACCCCGGTCAGTGGTCATGCAAATCTTCTTTATATCTTTTTTGGAGGTACCATTGCAATCTGTGCCCTGGTGTTGCCAGGCGTGTCAGGTAGTTTTATGCTCCTGTTGCTTGGCCTTTACAGTCTTGTGATTCCGACCCTGAAGTCATTTTTATCGAATCCTGACATGGAATCTTTTACAATCATATTTGTTTTCGGCCTGGGTTGTATCGTGGGACTCCTCGTATTTTCAAGAATAGTATCCAGGGGATTTGAAAAATATCATGATGGGACGATCGCATTGTTATCAGGTTTTATGTTGGGTTCTCTCAACAAGATATGGCCATGGCGAAATCCTGAAGTATACCTGGAAAAGGAAAGCGGGAAAATCCATGATGCTTCCTCAGTATTGGCTGAAGTTGCAGATGATCCGGATGCTTTCAAAATTCTTTCTGAAATCAATGTCTTGCCCTCATCCTATATGGGAGAAGCACGGATTTTTGCAGTTATCCTTGCGCTTTTAGCCGGAATGGCACTTGTATATGGACTTTCCAGGGTTCAGAAAAAGGTATACTAACGACTTAAGCAAAGATCATTTTATAAGGAGTTACTAACACCAGAATTCTTCTTTCTCCATAATCATTTGTATCTGTTTTAAATTTTTGAGAAGGGTTTTTCCTTGGATCAAAATCACTTCTCTTAATTGTAAACAAGATTAAGCGCTATTCAAAAATCACGTATAGTACTATGAATTAGGTCTTTACGAATGGGAACTCACAATTGCTTGATAAACGATATATATCAATTAATCCGCATATATTATATCTTAACAAACAATATATTTTATATATTTGTTAATTATAATATGTTTAAACATAAAGGATTAACATGCACCGGAACTTACGTTTTTACTTATTCCTGACGGCATTACTGTTTACCAATTTCATATGGGGCCAGAAGTCGTTGATTAAAGCAGAACGACAATTTGAATTGAAAGCATTTGATTTGGCCATCGAGAATGCAAAGAAAGCGTTGGACAAAGACCCAGAATGTATTGAATGTCAATATATCATAGCAGAATCATTCAGGATGATGAATGAAAATGTAGATGCTGCGCATTGGTACAGTAAAATGGAAACATCTGCTGACCTTCCAAGAGAATTCGCATTTAATTACGGCTTATTGCTCAAGCGGATGGGGGAGTACCGGAAAGCAAAAGAATATTTTGACGATTATAGAATTGTAGATCCGGTCAAAGCTGAGCTTTTTTCCAATAGCTGTGATTTTGCAATAAGGACATTGTCTTCTGAAAAGGAATTTGAAGTCAATCTTTATGCACCCAGTTCCAGGAATACAGATTTCGGTCCGACGATATTTGGCGACAAAGTGGTGTTTTGTTCTTTCAGGACAGATTTTCAGAGAGGACTGGATATACCTTCAGGTTTGAGTAAAATCCAGGATGATAAATGTCAGCTCTATATATCAGATATGGGGATGTCCGGAGATTTGGGTACGACTGATTTCCTGCTGCCAGCAAAAGATGAAACATTTGATATGGGGCCAATCCATTACGCTTCTGATGCTCCTGTTGTTGCTGTGACAAAAAACAATTTTCGGGACGGTGAGAAACAGATATTCAGCAATGATCTTGAATTAAGCTTATTCCTTGCCGAAGTTCAAAGCGATGGTTCTTTCAAGAAGCTTAAAGCATTCCCTTATAATGAGGTTGGCTATGCTACAGGCTTTGGCACATTGAATCCTACAGGCAAAATATTATACTTCGCATCCAACAGACCTGGTGGATATGGAGGATTTGACTTATATGTGAGCTATTTTAAGAATGGCAAGTGGACCTATCCTGATAATCTTGGACCAGCAATCAACACCCAGGGTAATGAGATAACACCTTATTTTGATGGAGAAACCTTATACTTTTCTTCAGATTTTCGGATGGGACTTGGGGGTTATGATGTATTCAGTTCATTTGTTCACCAGGGGAAATGGCAAATGCCGGCAAATATGGAGAATGGTGTAAATTCTCCTGAAGACGACTATTATTTTATAAAGCATCCATTTATGGATAGTTATTATCTGACCAGTAATCGCCTGGGAGGAAGAGGGTATCACGATATCTATCTTGTCCATAAAGCGCCAGATCAGGAAATGGTCGCTGAATCGGACATGACACCGCCAGCTGTTGATCTTGTAACCGATGTTATTGATGAAAACGACTGGGCAACTAATACAAGTTTTGTTAATTATACCGAAGAAGAACCTGTAGCAAAAGTTGTTGATCTTGATCCTGATAACATTCCGGAGGCAGTAAATCTTGAAGCTATGGAAACTGCTCCTGAAACAAAGAAAGCAGCGGATCAGGAAGAACCTACTTCAGGAATAACTGTGGATTTTGTTACAAAGGATGAAATGGAATCTATCAAAAAAGAAGATAAACTGATTGATTTTGATAAAATGTTTCCTCCTGCTGCCGTTGCGATTGAAGAATCTGAATCTTCAAATGCATCGCTTGTTTCATTGGTAGGTGCTAAAAGAGTGAGCTTCAATGAAGTGATAAATAATGTAGATGAGGGTGTATATTTCATCCAGCTTGCTGCTCTTTTCAGGACAAAAGCAGATATGTCGGTATTTAATGCCCTCACAAAATTTGGTAATCTATACAAGATCCAGTC
>JAHHJO010000114.1:0-2971 GCA_018680275.1 Bacteroidia bacterium | reverse complement strand
GAATAAAACGATGGGGACTACAGTTAATTATGCCTATGTCACTCTTGCAGTAATATTGATAGCAATTGTTGCATATTTTGTTTTTTCAGCCGTAAATAAAAAGAATCAATACCCCAGGAATCACATCGCAGAGAATAACATTGCCATTGTCGATTTGAAAGATCAATCAAAGGTTCACATCAATATAAATTCAAAGCTTGAACAACTTAATGACTTTTCTTCAGAAAGAAGGGTTGCCCTGCAGGGTGAAGCATTCTTCGATATCAAACCGGATGAAAATCGCCCCTTCATAATTGAGCTGAATGAAAAAGATCATGTGAAAGTATTGGGAACCAGTTTCAACCTGGTTAATACTGAAGATGTATTTGACCTGATTGTATATTCAGGAAAGGTTGAACTACAAACTCTAAACAGAAGTATTATCCTTGAAAAAAACGATCGGGTAAGCAGATATGAAGACGCATATATCAAACTGAAGAATAGAAATTTAAACGCCGTTAGCTGGAAATCAGGTATCCTCGTATTTGACGAAACACCTCTCGACTAAGTGTTTGATGACCTTTCTGAACATTTTGATTTCAATTTTCGTCGTAATGAATTACTCAATCTTCAGGAGTGTAAACTGAAGTCCCGTTATGAAAATCAGACATTAGATGAAGTTTTAATGGAATTATCAAAAATTTTCGGGCTTGAATATCGTTTTGATAATAATACTTTAGAAATTACGTCTATAAATTGTAACTGATGCTTAAATATGTACATGCTCTAATATGTACATGCACGTTTTTCTTCACAATTGATGCGCAGGTTTCACCTGATGTTAATGTAAGTCTGGAAAAGGATAAGTACCGCTTTGAAGATCTGATCTCACTAATCGAAGAAAATTCCGATTATACATTTTCTTATAATGTTTCAATTGTACAAAGTATCGATTCATTGGAAATTGGGCCTGGAATCATCAGCTTGAGAGAAGCATTGGACTATATCAATTCAAATTTAAACCTGGAATATGAAGTACAGGCTGAATTCAATAAAATCATACTCACCGAAAAATTAGAATCTCGCTTTTCAGGCAATGTATTTGATGCAGTATCAGGGGAATCCTTGCAGGATGTTTTAATCTACAGTAAACAAGGAATTCTTGGGAATACAAATTCCGAAGGATATTACAGCATATTTGTCAAGAACTTCATTGACACGATATATTTTAACTACCTGGGTTATAAACAGGAAACAAGGTCAAGATCCGATATTTTATTAAATGGCAGTTTAATTCCATTGACAAGCAGAAACATCCTTGATAATGTCGTTATCACCGATCGTGACCAAACATTTGAAAATATTTATCCCGAAAAGAAAATTGATAGGGAAGATCTCAGCAACTCTCAGAATATTTCAGGAAACGACGATGTATTTGCATACATCCGGAAACTGCCTGGTGTTTCGGTAGGATCAGAAGGACAGAATGGATTGAATGTCAGGGGTGGCGGTCCGGATCAAAACCTGATTTTAATGGATGGGCTCCCAATATATGAAGCCAGCCACCTTGGGGGTATGTCTTCAGTATTTATTTCTGATGCTATCAAAAATATAGACTTCTATAAATCTGCCTTCCCGGCAAGATTTGGAGGAAAACTCGCTTCAATTCTTGATGTGAGGCTGAAAGACGGACATCGGAATGAATTCAAAAGGTCGGTTTCAATGGGGATTGAAGGTATTGAAGGACATATAGAAGGACCGATTGGAGAATCAACGACTATAAACCTCAACGGAAAATATAGCTGGTTTTCAATACTGGCCTCTCCGTTAATTGAGTCAAATCTCGATTTCAATACTTCCGAGCTGAATTATTCGGATGGTTATGTCAAGCTATCACACTGGTTTTCTCCATCAAACAGGATTAGTGTAAGTGTTTACTCAGGCAATGACCTGATCCGTTTAGTTAGAGATGAGAACCCTGATCAGCAAAACTTTAGCTTCAACGATGTTAATAGAATAGAATGGGGCAACAGGCTGGTATCAGGACACTGGAATCTGGCTCTAAATAAAAGATTATTTCTCAATAGTTCTTTGGGTATCAGTTCATATAATTACAGCTCTAGGGGTGCATACCAGATTAACTATGTTGAAAATGACACTTTGAAAACCAACAGTTTTGACATCCTGTCCAAATCTGATTTGAGGGATATCATTCTCCAGAGCAGGCTGGATTTTTATTCCGAAAAAATCGGGAAATTCAGTTTTGGTTTTGTATCTACCTTGCATAAGAATGCACCTTCTATACGTGAAAGTGAAATATTTCTTGACCCTGAACTTATACCGTCAACTGGTCTTGATTCAATCTATAATTCTCAAGAACATGCCCTATATATAGAAAACGAGCGTTATTTTAAAAATGGATGGAAACTGGAAACAGGTCTTCGATTGAACTATTTTGGTGGACTTGATAATGACTACATATATTTACAACCCAGGCTTGGTCTGAAACATGAGAAAGAGAATATTTTATTTAGTTCGTCTTATGCCAGGATGAGCCAGCATATACATTTATTGGTAAATCCAGGTCCTGGTTTACCGTCAGATCTCTGGGTGCCATCTACCTCTTCAATCGCTCCCGAAATCGCAGATGTCTTTGATTTGGGTTTGCAATTTTCCAAATCAAATTTTGTTTTCGGTTCTACAATCTTTTATAATCAATATTCCAATGTCATCGAATACTCTAATGATTCAGATATTCTTTATTCGTTAATTATTGACAACAAACTGTTTAATGTTTCTGTGGATAATACCAACTGGGAAGATCGGGTTAGTATTGGCAAAGGATGGTCATATGGTATTGTTTTCTCCTTCGGCTTCGTAACGGATAAATTGAGATGGTGATATGCGTATACTTTATCTCGTTCACAGCGGAAATTTACTGATTTGTATGATGGAGATTCTTTTCACTACAGGTATGACTGAAGGCATTTTG
>JAHHJO010000055.1:0-4497 GCA_018680275.1 Bacteroidia bacterium | reverse complement strand
GAATAAAGCCAGTTTAAAAAGATTGTTGTTCTTTAAGTCTCCAATAAATGATGATGCCAGTTGTGTTTTTTTATATCGTTCATTACCCATGACGCCAGCCCAGTTATCTGCCGCTTTCCTGGGTTCGTTTTCAAAATCGATGATATTCAGACTGCTGGGGATTTGTGCATCAAGATCAATATGATTGATAAAAAAGTTGAGCGAGGATTGTTTGATTCTCTGTTTATAAAGACCTGAAAAATTCAAATTATTGAAATTGTTGTTTTCACGAAATCCGTCTGAATGTACATATTGTTGTGAAAGCAGGATACCCGATTTACCATTTTGTAATGCCAGGTGATTTGATGTGACAAATGTCCCAAAAGACCCATAGGACGTTTTGACAGATGCCCTTGTATTATCGTTTATGACTTCAGGTGTAACCAGGTGTACAAGTCCCCCGAGATTTGAGCCATAAGGAGTAGCACCCGGACCTTTAATGACCTTTATCTTATCAAACAAATTCATATCCAGATCTTCGATCGTGGATTCACCAATACCATTTGTCAAAGGGATATCATCTAAATACACTTTTATTTTAGACGTTGAAAACGGGGACCTGTTTCCAATACCCCTGGTGGTAAGCCTGTTTGTATTTAAAGCACCCGATTGCATAAATACACCCGGCATTGTATTCATTACTCCTGCTATAGGGTTATTGAATTGTTGACTGATATAAGTTTTTTTTATTTCGGTATAATTCCCGGGTAATTGATTGCCTGGTGCATAGAATATGACAGGACAGGCAAAGACATGCATCCCGCTAATTTTTTCCAGGTAAATCAACAAGGGTTTATCTGAAATATAATTAGTATCAACCTGCTCGTATCCTGTATACTGAATTCGTAATGTACCTTTTGAAACAGACAATATAAATTCACCTTTATTATTGGTGACACAACCGTTTGATGTTGCCAGTTCCCGTACGACAACACCTGTCAAAGGTTCTCCTGAATCAATATCATATACAGTACCTTTGATATCAGTCTGTGAGAACAGAGTAAATGGAAATGCCAGAAAAAGAGAGATAAAGAAGAATTCTTTTGGACGCATGCTTAAATTTAATTCTTTCTTAATTTGTAATAAAACTAAGCGGTATTCAGAAAATAACACTCGATATCATTTTACCTGTGTATAATCCGCATCTGGGATGGGAAATAGAGGTCGTAAGTTGTTATAAATCATTGAAAACAATATGTTCAGACAGGTATCTTTCAAGACTTATTCTTGTGGATGATGGCAACAGGCATGATTTGACGAAAGGGAAACAATATATTCTTGATAAAATTGAGGAATCTGCCTGGTTTTCATACGAGAAGAACATGGGCAAAGGATTTGCCCTGAGAGAGGGCATCAGGCATTGTACAGGCGAACTTATTCTCTATACTGATTTTGATTTTCCATACAGTATTTCAACCATGAGAGCTATGCTGGATCAATTGATTGATGAAGAGATAGATGTGGTTATTGGTATCAGAGATGATAATTATTATGACAAAATCAAAGGACCCAGAAGCTGGTTGTCTAAATTACTTAAGAGAATGAATTCAAAATATCTTGAGTTGATAACCAATGACACACAATGTGGATTGAAGGTTTTTAATCGGAGAGGCGCAGAGATATTTTTAAAAACAAGAATTAACCGTTACCTGGTAGATGTAGAATTCCTGAAACTCCTTTCTGGTTCTTCACTCAGACAGGGTCTTCACGTGGTAAGCCTGAGAGAAGGTATATCATTGTCCAAAGTCACAAATCTCAGGTTGCACAGGGAATTGTTCAGCTATATCAAATTATTGTTTCAATCCTGATTTTCCTGCAGGGCATCCCAGTATTCGACAGCACGCCTGGTATGCGGTATACAGATAGAACCCCCAACAAGGTTGGCAATTGAAAACACTTCAAAAACTTCATTTGTAGTCACACCCAATTCATGGCATGTACCAAGGTGGTAGGATATACAATCGTCACATCGCAAAACAAGAGATGCTACAAGACCAAGTAATTCTTTTGTTTTCTCAGATAATGCCCCTTCGGCATATGCCTGGTTGTCGAGACTGAAGAATCGTTTAAGGACCTTATTGTCTTGGGCCATAATACGCTCATTCATCTTTTCCCTGTAACTGTTGAATTCTTGTACCTTGTTCATTTCTAATATTTCTTAACTACAATGTAATAAGTACTTTGAATAAAGTACTATGACCCTTTATAAAATTATCTATACTAAATACTTTGTACTGTTTACTTTGTACTTTATTCAAAGTACTTATTACTCAATCAGTGTGTCCCTTTATTGATCTCGCGCCATAATGAAATGATCATCCTTATCGGTAAGAAAATGGTTGAAATCATGGCAGCAGTCCAGAAGAATACCACTTCAGTTCTTATATAAGTAGACATCGATCTTTGTGTTTGATAACTCAGGTCTTTCATAATACTGTGAATGCCTTCTTCATCATAAAAGGCCTGGAATTCACTAATGACATCTACAAGAAAAATAAAAACAGGGATCGGGATAAAGATGAAGGCCACTTTAAACCATTTGTGCAACGTAAAGAAATGATGCTTAAGTAAAAAGATGTACCTGATAAAGGTGATGGCAATAATGATTGATCCGATATTCTGAATATAAAATGGGAAGTCCATACCAAGATTCAGGTAGACAGGGAGCATGACCAATCCAACAAACAGACTGGTAATCAGGATCCATATGAGTTCAAATGATATTCGATTATTCATTCAGAAAGTAATTGTTATAATTTATGATCCCGTTTTCAGAGCGGTAAAAATCATTCTTTTTTTCCCTTATTAATAGATTATCAATAATATAAGGATGAAAATGTTCACCCTTCAGGGAAATACTGTCATATTCAATCGTATCACGGATTTCAAATGATGTCCTTACCCAACTCTCCTGGGTGTCATAGGCTTCGATCGACCATTTCGTATCTGTCTCAACCAACTCTTCATTTTTAAAATGATTCATGTAATAGAAAGGCATACCACCTTTTTCATGATCGACAAATGTCCAAAGGCTTAGTTCCATTGTCTTTGAGTATAAACTGTCCGGTATTTTATATCCAATAATATGAGTCGTTCCTTTATTCAGCATTTTGGCATTGGTGTCGAACATACCTTGTTGATGGTCAAGATTGAACTCATTGTAAACGATACCCGGATGTTTCGAATTAATAGTTGAGCGTAGGCTGTCCCTTACCTGTGATAAGTATGTTTTGTGTCTGTCAAGGTCCAGGGCATAAATGGAATACCTGTCGAGAGATCTTAATAAAATACATTGATCCAGAAGCCATCGTTCATTGGGATGAAATTCGGCATCCTCACCGATGATGACCAGTATGTCTCGCTTATCCAGTTTGTCAAATATTTTTCTTGGAATAGCCCGATGGCTCAGAAGTTGCAGACATTCCAGGCTTTGCGAAACAGACATTCTTGAATAAACCCCGTTGATCAGCGGAATACCTGTATTGATGGAAGTTTTCATTCCAAAATAATAGGATGCCCAATGCCCTTCATGCCTGACTTTGTCGGTCCAACCCTGAAGGTTTGGCAATATCAATATGCCCTGGTAATTCTCAGGACTCAGTTTCAGTCCCATAATTTGTCCTGATGAATGTCTCATTTCAGTGGGTCTGAAAGGATTCGGATGTGTCTTTTGATACAGATTTGATGTAAGGTATTGATGGACTTCAATACCCCAAAGGAGGATAATAAAAGATAGAATAACCCTTGCAAGATTTCTGCCTTTCAGGGATTTCAACTTATCATAAAATCTATCTAGATACAGGCTGGAAACAATAAGCAAACAATAATAGAATATCCATGCAAATCTTCCGGGTGCCCTGAACTGCATGATCGGTCCAAGGATATCATAACTCCATTCTTTAATCCATCCTGCCGGAATTCCCAGGCTGTAAAGCAAAGCCAATAGACCAATTGCATACAAACAAAATTCTGGTGATTTATATAAGGTCCTTATATTTTGTATAAAGTAATAAAGGCAAAAAAGGAAAAAGAATAACCCTGTGATCCCCACATAAGACACACTCTCATAAGAAGCAGGATTTAAGCCAAATACATGATGGGCAACCGGCCATAAAAGGGTATTCTGAGGCATGAAAATTCCATGAATCGTTGCAAGATTTGTGAAATAACCGGCAGGGTAGGAGACCCTGTCATGAACCGGGTCAAGGCCTTTGATAAAAATCGCGATGACTACCAATGAAGTAAAAAGCAATAGAAATATCCAGGAGAGTTTATTCCAGTCAATGGGTGTTTTCGCCACGAGAGCCGTAGAGATTCTTAATATTATGTATGAAACCATAAAGAATCCACCAAGTCCAAACAAGTAAATATCGTTTAGTCCAAAGTAGATCAAGGATATCAGACAGAAAAACCAAACAAGAATGAATTTTCTACCGGATTCTATCAGCAGGGTGAGGT
>JAHHJO010000311.1:0-2728 GCA_018680275.1 Bacteroidia bacterium | reverse complement strand
TATGTCCTTTAAGTCTTCAGGAATACTTGAATGCAATGCAATACTTTCTGAATTGAACGAGTTTTATAATTCAATTCAATCAGGAAAAGCAAGTAAAGCTGATCTTGCTAACGCTTATGAACCCACTTTACTTGCTGATACTATTGAAAGAACCGCATTAGACGCATTAAGGAATGAATAAATTTTTTCCATTTTTAATTTTCTTACTTCTGCTTTCATCGTGTAGTATATTCGATAGCTCTGATGATGTACCCATGTATGTACAGGTAAACAGCGCTTCGTTGAGCACGACGCCGAACCAGGGATCCAATTCCAATAAGATTAATGACGTTTCTGTTTATACTGATGGATTTACGATAGGCTTGTTTCCATTGGGAAGACACATTCCTGTATTGGATGAAAACAATGATGGAATGTCTACAGTCAATATTTTCCCTGTTATAAGGAAGAACGGTCAGAACGATAATCCGATTCAATATCCATTTTATAATTCACATGAATTTATCTATCCTTTTGAGGAAGACAAGCTTATACCGCTTGATCTTGAATTCCAATATGTTGAAAATGCCAGTTTCATAATTAATGAAGATTTTGAAGGTAGTCATATCATAAAACAGAGTATCGATGGTATACCTGAAACTGAATTTAAAAAGTCAGGAGAAGCGGAGTACGGTTTGTTCTGTGGTAAAATGACGACCACAGAAGACCATCCATTTTTCGAAGAAGCTACATCATTCAGGTATAAAAGAGAAGACCTTGCAAATTCTCCTATTTTTATGGAACTTGATTACAAGAATGACATACCCTTCAGGGTGGGTGTTGTCAAATATTCAGGTTTGGCGGGTAGCAGGGAGTATAAGATAATACTTACTGAATCCAGTGAATGGAATAAAATATACCTTGAACTGACTTCTGAACTGGGAGGAAATGATTATGATGAATTTCAGATTTTGTTCGGGGCCCCGGGAAGTGGAGTTGTGGGTAATGTCTGGATTGATAATATAAAGATACTGGTGCTAAAGTAACAGATGAAGAACCAACGTCAGGGAGAACTGATATTATACAGGATATTTGACTGGCTGAGTGCAGCCTTGGCCTGGCTGTTATTTTTTGGTTACCGTAAACGTCTTGAAAAGCCAGGTATCGATTGGCCTGAAATTATCTCTGATCCGGTT
The DNA here is from genome assembly GCA_018680275.1 of Bacteroidia bacterium. Classification (GTDB taxonomy): domain Bacteria; phylum Bacteroidota; class Bacteroidia; order Chitinophagales; family Saprospiraceae; genus RFSX01. The sequence goes on along the minus strand of JAHHJO010000311.1, from coordinate 1,553 downwards.
TTGTTCAAAGGACTTATTCTGATCCCGATTGGCTGGCTTATTCTCTATTCCGTATTTGACAAGTACCAGGATATATACAGGTTTTCCCGTTTTGCAACCCTGAGAAGGACATTCGTTTTATCACTTTCTGGTTCTCTCATTTTATTCTTTACAATATTAATGGATGACAGCACTGTAAGGTATACTTCATACATTAATCCATTTTTAACTTTATTTAGTCTTCATTTTGGCTTGACCTGTTTTTCAAGAATGAGCCTGTTGACATGGGCAAAAGGAAGATTGAAGAAAGGAGAGGTAAGTTATAACACATTGGTAATAGGTGGAGATTTAAATGCCGTTGAATTATATGATGAAATTCAAGGCAGGCCACATAAAATGGGACATCATTTTGTCGGCTTTATCGATTCCAATGGCAATAGTAACAACCTGTTGGAAAAATATTTGCAAAACCTGGGAGGACTCAATGACTTAAACAGGCTTATCCAGGAGAAGAATATCGAAGAAGTGATCATTGCGATTGAAACATCAGAACACAATAAACTGAAAGCAATACTTGATGACCTCTATGAATTCCAGGACAGAATACTGGTAAAGATCATCCCGGATATGTATGATATTATCATCGGGACCGTAAAAATGAATCATGTCTATGGGGCTGTATTAATCGAGATCGACCAGGAGCTCATGCCTAAATCCGAAAGAATCATAAAAAGAGTTTTCGATGTGCTTGTAAGCAGTTTTCTTTTTATCCTGTGTATCCCGGTTTACCTGGTTTTAACAATATTGGTGAAGCTTTCTTCACCTGGACCAATTTTCATTTCACAGGAACGCATTGGCAAGGGAAGCCGTCCATTCCAGATCTATAAATTCAGGTCCATGTTTATCAATTCGGAGCCTGACGGACCTCAACTATCCAGTGACAATGATTCACGCGTTACAAAGTGGGGTAAACTGATGCGAAAATGGCGTCTGGATGAATTACCTCAATTCTATAATGTAATTAAAGGAGATATGTCACTAGTCGGACCACGTCCTGAGCGACAATATTTTATTGACAAAATAGTCAGGGAAGAACCATTATACAGGCACCTGCTAAAGGTCAGACCCGGAATTACATCATGGGGACAAGTCAAATTTGGTTATGCTTCCAATGTCAAACAAATGGTTCAGCGTATGAAATTTGATTTGATATATCTTGAAAATATGTCCCTCGCACTTGATTTCAAGATTCTGTTTTATACATTGCTCATACTGGTACAGGGAAAGGGAAAATAATGCGAAAATTCGGTTTGATAGGTCATCCCCTGAAACATAGTTTTTCACCCTCATTTTTTAAAGCAAAATTTGAAGAACAAGGAATCATTGATGCAGAATACCATGCATATGATATAGACGATATACAGGATTTACAGGATATTATTGATTCCGGCGTTCGTGGTTTGAATGTGACGATTCCGTACAAGGAAAAAGTCATACCCTATATGTATGAACTGGACAGCTTATCTGCTTTGGTGATGTCGGTTAATACCATTGTGATCAGGGAAGGGAGGCTT
>JAHHJO010000250.1:0-2916 GCA_018680275.1 Bacteroidia bacterium | reverse complement strand
TGAAATCCTGCTTCATCAGCAGGTGAATTCTCGATAATATCTTTTACATAGTATTGATTAAGACCCGGACCAAAGGCGTAAAGCACCAAACCACTACGATCATATTTGAATGCTTTATTATAGTTTTTATCTGGTTTCAGGTACAACACTTCATCGATGAGATCAAGGATGACATGAAATCTGGAAAGAATAGGATTCCCGATAAGTCCATTTCTGTTGATTTTAATAGTGTTGGTTGCAATGGAATCAGTCTTTTGAAAACTTGTCACGATATTATTGAAGTAAAGATTATCTGATAATTTCAATTGTTTTACTTTACCAAGATAGCCTTCCAGGTCACCACCAAGTCCCCTTCCGAGGTTTCCACGGATGACATTTTCCGGAAGTTGCAATGAACTATGTGTGTTCAGGAATAAAAGGAAAGGCAATGCTGAACCTGAGTCCAACAGCAATTTTGCAGAAAATGAGTCTCCTTCTGAAGAAGTAATCGCGCCTTGAAAGTATGGCTTGTGATTTTCTACAAGGACATTTATTTTTTCATAGTTCTTCGGCTGCCTTAGTCTGAATTTATCCTTGTTGTGAAGTATCAATTGTTTTTTCTTGTAATCAATTTCAATAACCAATCCTCTGAAAAACCGGCTGCCGAGGATACCATCAATTGGTTCACCCACCATGGATTCAAGGTTTAGAAAGTCGTCCTCAAGGATAATCAGATCTCGTTTTACTGGTTTACAATTATTAATGGAAATACCATTATTCCTTGAAATCAGGGCAAAGACTTCACGTTCCAGGTCAGAACCTATAAGGTTTATCCTTTTTTCGTAATTAAATCTTAGAATATCCGCAATATCTTTTTTGAAGAGGATAACATGCTCAGCTCCTGTATCAAAAATAAAATTCAGGGGAAGGATATTTTTGAGTTTGACCTTAATCAGGATAAAACCGTAGGCATAATTGAAGTCAACAATGACTTTGTCTCTTCCGTTAAGTAATTCTGTCCCAAGAACTTGTCCTTTCAATGGGTGAATGATCATTATCTGGAGAATAATGAACCAGGATATGACAGATATGATTTTTAAATGTTTCAACAAACCAATTGGAATTTCTGAAATAGGTGATTATAAATCAAGTATAAAACAAAAAAAACCGGCAAATCAATGACTTGCCGGCTTAATTCATTTATTATTCCAGTTATTACTGAACAATATTGATCTCTATCCTCCGGTTTTCATTTCTTCCTTCTTCAGTGTTATTGTCAGCAACGGGATTGTCAGATCCGTGTCCAAATGTTTTTAGTCTGTCACCAGCAACTCCTGCTCCAATCAACCTCGCCTTTACTGCTTCAGCTCTTGCTTTTGAAAGTTGAACATTTGCTTCGGCATCCCCTGTATTGTCAGTATATCCGTCAATAGAAATTTTCACATTCGGATAAGCTTTCATAATTGCGGCAATATTATCTACTTCTCCTGCAGATGCTGCCGTCATCGCAGCTTTACCTGTATCAAAAGTCAGATTGTTGAATTTGAAATTGGCATCACCTTCAAAACCACCATTTATATATTTCATGATTTGATCCCCGGCACTGCCAGCCACAAATTGAATATTATCAAGAGCTTTTTTGGCTGTTTCATCCACGACTGAAAACAAAGACTTGAATGCTGCCGAAGCTACACTTCCAACTGCATTTACGGCATCGCCGGTCATATCAGCAGCATCTCCTGCTAATTCACCTGTTTTATTTATGATATCTCCTGATACCGCTCCTACTTTTTCTGCTGCATTGTCTATTGGTGAACAGGTTTTGATTCCAAACCATGACAATAATGCCAGAACAATAATGGCAGGGATAAGATATTTCATTAGGCTTCCACCTGCTTTCTTACCTGCATTGGCAAGATCTCCTACGGTATCCCCTGTTTTGGAAAGTACGTCTTTTCCTGTATCCAATGTGCCAGCTGCCGCTGCCATAGTTTTGCCAGCAAATGCTCCACCTTTATCTGCTACCAAACCAGCTGCATCCTTAACGCCGCCAGTAATTGCTTCAGCTCCATCGGTTACTGTATCTTTAATTGCGCCAGTCATACCACCAACTGAAGACAATCCTTCCCCGATAATTCCAAGATCAAGAGAATCCATAAGATTTGATGGCAATGCGTTTTTGATAAAGTTGCTTTGACCGCCCAACATACCTGCTAAACCAGCCAGATCAAGATTTTGCTCTTTAATTTGACTTCCCAGTTTTGACATCAGGAATGGTGCAGCCATTTTGATAAGTGAAGATGTAGAACTTCCTTTCAATCCGGATAATGATGATATTTTGTCAATAAAACTTCCTGCATTTGAGCCCATCAACAGATTAAGTATCCCAGATCCGGAATTCATAAGCTGGGCTACATTGCTGCTGCCACCAGAAAACAGTCCACCAATATCCCCCAGGAACCCGGAGTCCATGCCGGTAGCCATATCAAATAATTTCTGTGCACCTTCTCCTTTGGCAGATTTTACCATGTTACCCAAAAGTGACGGGAAAATGGCTCCCAGTGCATTTGTGACATCGCCTTTGTCTTCTCCAAGAAAACCGGCAGCCTGTTCAGACAGAGACCCTGTCACCTGTTCTTTTACTATATCAAGTAAATTCATTTAATTGTAATTGTTTTTAAGTTAGAAATAGTTATCATAATCCGTAATACCTGAAAAAAATCAACTATCCGACTTAATTTATACGTACGAAAACTCAATAAGTAACATGAAAGCCTGTAAAAGCATCAACATATACGCCTTTGGGAAGGAATCTTATATTCAGTAATATCACAATGATGAAATCATTTTTCAACTTCATAGATATTACTTCATGAATTTAAAAGACTATCAAAACCTCCTTCTTTCAAATCTTGAAGAGTTAAAATTATTGAGCTC
>JAHHJO010000320.1:0-2776 GCA_018680275.1 Bacteroidia bacterium | reverse complement strand
ATTGTAGTGGGTTTATGCCAGGCCCAATAGTAGGAGAGACCTATAATATCAAAATCAGTAACTCCATTTTGAATGAAGCCATCTAATAACCACTCGGCATTACCTGGACCTGCCAGATGAAGCATTACCTGGACTTCTTTATTTTCTATTGACTCAAAATCCCTTACAGCTTTAATAGCTTCATTGAAAAGTATTGCATTTCTTGTCCAGTCCAGTGTCCATGTCGCATTGTCTTCAGGTGATAACAGAATTCCTTTGTTGGTTTCATTACCTATCTGTATCATTTCCGGGACCAGGTCTTCATCATTTAATATGGATAAAGTTTTGAAGATGTAGTTGTATAAAGAATCCTTAAGAATATCAATATCGTCTACTACAGCTAACCATGCTTCAGGGACCAATTGCTTACCAGGGTCAGCCCAGTTGTCAGACAGATGAAAATCAAGCAAGACCTTTTGATTGTGTTCCCTGGCCCTGGCTATCGCTTTTTTTACATCATTCAAATCAGAAAACCTGGTTCCATCATTAAGTTCATCATACCAACTTGGGGTATGCCACAGTCTGAGCCTTACCAGATTACATCCATGGTTTGCGAATATGGTATAAGGATCTTCTTGTGAATTATTTTCATAGTATTTAACACCGCAATGTTCCATTTCATTTACATAAGACATATCGGCACCGAAATAAAAGTCCTGGGAAAAGAGAGGACAAGTCAAAAGCGCAAAGATTAAAATCAGATAGTTTTTATACATAAATCTAAAGGAGGAAGTGATAAAAAATTCAATATAGATATAATTGAAATGACTTGAAAGAATGCAAAATGATTTCGTCCTTATTGACTTTTCAGCTTTCCTGATAAATATGATAACAATATTGACGAACCAATTGCCATGAAAGAGATCAGGATATTAAAAAGAATATCTTCAGAATCGAAAACCCTGTAGGGGATAAAAAGTTGGAGGGTTTCATCAAGAATTCCAGTAAGAGATGATATAAGGAAAGCAAGTAAGCCATTTTTCAATACACTACGCGTGGGAACTCTTAAGATCAAAGCCTTGTGAACGAGGATAGTGAGTAAGGCATATTCAATCATGTGACTTCTTTCAGGTGCGCCAAGTCGGAAAAAGAACATCATTGTGAATGCAGCAAGAATGATCCAAATAGCAATTTCAATTTTAGAAGGTTTCAGTTTTATACCGTGAAATAGAATTGCTGCGATGGTAAGTATGAAGCCGGATAAAAACAAAACAAACTGTACGGAAGGACTGGTCAAAATACGTTGAAGTGGCCGATTGGCAAACAATCCCAGGAAAATACCAAAGGCCACCAGGATGGCAAAGATCCAGTATGTCTTTTCCTTTTTTGACCTGAACAGTGACATCTTCTGACGTTTTGTCAATGAATTATTGAGCTTTTACAAAATGAATATTCTCTGATGCGTCCCTGGTATTCAAACGGCATAAATAATTTCCCGGAGAAAGATGCCATTTACCAATATTCAATTTGATAAAATGTGTGCCCTTCTGTAATGTATTTGAATAAATATGCCTGGTATTACGGCCAGTCGTATCAATGAGTTCAATTCTGAGTTCGGTGGCCTTAGCCAGGTAGAATTCCAGGTTGAGGAAATCAGTTACCGGGTTTGGAAAAGCATTTATATTCCTGATTTCTTCCCTGGCTTCAGTGACCTCAGTAGTATTATGACGGAATAACCATTTATAAGCTTCTGCAAATTCCCTCGCCCAAAACCATTCACTATGCTGTCCGTCAGATTTTTCAATTGTGATTACCTCATTTTCACCAAATCCAGAAGCCAGGAATGTGCCGTGCATATCAAACATATTGTCGATGTATTGCGTTCCTTCCAAAGTTCCGGCGATTTGGTATATCCGCATGTCTTCTTTTTTTCCTGTATTGATCACATGTGTATAAGATTGAGCATTAAACCAATAAGCAGGTGAAAAAGCACCAATCTTGCTGAATATTTCCTGGTATTCAATGCCGGCATAAGTTGAGATTAACCCGCCCAATGAACTACCCATAATCCCTGTATTTTCCCGATCAGATAAGGTCCTGTAATTATTATCTATATACGGTTTTAAATCGTTGACAATAAAATCGATATAACTTTCTCCTTTGCCTCCTCCATACGTGGGATGAGGCCATGGGGTATATTCTTCGGTCCGAAGATTCTGACCATTATCCACTGCGACGACTATTATCCCGGGATCACCTTCTTCATATAAGCGATTCAAGGTTTCATCTACTTCCCACTCACCGATATAAGATGTCAATGCATCAAATACATTCTGACCATCATGCATATACAAAACAGGGTAGTTGTGGTTTGTTGCATCATAGTCAGGAGGTAAATAAATCCATACTCTCCGGTACCTGTCCAATGAAGTCATATAAAAACTGTCTGTAAGGATATGCACATTATCAGCAGCGGTACTTTCACCACCACCGTTTCCGTCGAGATCTTCCCAGCCCAGGATCTGCAGATAGATTGTGTCTCCATCATAAGGCGCATAAAACCTGTTTGGAATAAATTGTCCATTGGCATCTGTTTCAACCCTGGACCAGTCACCACGCGTAAATTTGAACTGAATATCACCTGCAGTTATTGGAAGTGTGATATGATAATGTCCGGTTTCATCGTTTTGACTTAGTTTATATTCCGGATTTCCTGGATCCCAGCCTTGAAAGTCACCAGCAATAAAGATGTCATCTGTCTCTGGTGTGTTCTCGGGTATTTCATTGATGATGATGG
>JAHHJO010000177.1:0-3698 GCA_018680275.1 Bacteroidia bacterium | reverse complement strand
ATAATAATCACCGAGATACCTTACCAGGTCAATAAAGCATCCCTGGTCATGAAAATCGCTGATTTGGTAAACAATGGAAGAATAGAGGGGATCAGTGATATTCGTGATGAATCAGACAGGAAGGGACTTAGAGTAGTCGTGGATATCAAAAGAGATGCTATGGCTAAAGTTGTCCTCAGTAATTTATTTAAATATACACCGCTTCAGAGTTCTTATGGCGTCAATAACATTGCTCTGGTAAACGGAAGACCACGGCAATTGAATCTGAAACAATTGCTGGAAGAGTTTGTAAAGTTCAGGATTGAAGTCATCGTTAGAAGAACACAATTTGATCTGGACAAGGCTGAACAACGGGCGCATATTCTCGAGGGTCTTATCAAAGCGATTGATAACATTGATGAAGTTATCAAGATCATACGTGGATCAAAGACTGTTGAGGATGCCAAACTCAATTTAATTGCAGCCCTTGATCTGAGTGAGATACAGGCTAAAGCAATTTTGGATATGAGACTCCAGAAACTGGTCAGTCTCGAAATGACAAAATTGCACGAAGAGTATGAAAAATTACTTGTACTGATCGCTGATTTGAAAGATATTTTGGGCAGTGAAGAAAGACAAAGGTCGATCATCAAGGAAGAATTGACTGAGCTAAGAGAAAGATATGGAGATGAAAGAAGGACAGAGATCACTTTTGCAGATGGCGAGATAAATATCGAGGATATGATTCCTAATGAAGAAGTCGTTGTAACGATTTCTCACCTTGGATATATCAAGAGAACAAACTCAAAGGAATATAAAGTGCAGGGAAGAGGTGGAAGAGGATCAAAAGGTAGCAAGACCAGGAACGAAGACTATCTTGAACATCTCTTTATCGCCAATAATCACAATTATTTATTGCTGTTTACCGAACGTGGTAAGTGTTTTTGGTTGCGTGTATTTGAGATTCCGGAAGGCACGAAAACGTCAACCGGTAGAGTGATTCAGAATGTGATCAGTTTGCCTAAGGATGACAAAGTCAAAGCATATATTTTGATTGAAGACCTGAGGGATAAAGATTATAATGAAAGTCATAATATTGTTTTTGCGACGAAGAACGGAGTGATTAAAAAGACTTCAGTTGAAGCTTATTCAAGACCAAGAGTAAATGGAATTAATGCAATTACAATCAGGGAAGATGATCAGCTAATCGAAGTAAAACTGACAGATGGCCACAGAAATATCATGCTGGCCAGTAAATTTGGAAAGGCTATCAGGTTTAATGAGTCAAAAGTTCGTGAAATGGGAAGAACTGCTGCAGGAGTCAGAGGCATGAAAATCGATCTTAAAGGTGGCGATGAAATTATTGGAATGATCATAGATGATCCATTGGATCAGTCCAAGACTATCCTGGTAGTTTCTGAAAGAGGATATGGCAAAAGATCGGAAATAGAGGATTATCGAGTCATTAACAGGGGAGGTAAAGGAATGAAAAATATGCAGTTAACAGAAAAAACCGGTCAGGTAGTTTCTATTAAATCTGTAAGTGAAGAAGACAATTTGATGATTACTACAAAAAATGGAATAGTAATCAGGATGAATGTAAATGACATCAGGGTGATGGGAAGGGCAACCCAGGGTGTAAAGGTTATCAGACTTGACGATAACGATTCTATTGCAGATATTGCAGTAATAAATAGTAGTACTTCAGATGAAGAGGAGTAAGATTAACACTTGGCAAAGGAAATCTTAACATATTTTAAGGACTATTGACAGCATTTATATTGTATATATACTAGACAAAACTAATTATTGATGAAAAAATTTATTGCTCTCCTTTTCCTAGGAGCTTTTCTAAGTAACAGCATTATTGCTCAGGATCCCGGTAAGGATTTAAAAAATGCCGAAAAATCTCTTAAACAGTTTATTACTGACGAAACTAAACTGGACCAGTTGAACGAAGGAATGAGACTATTGGAATCTGCATTCACTTCGTCTGAAATTAGTGGTCAGGCCAAGTCATGGTTGACAAAAGGCAAGATCTTCAATGAAGTAGCTAATGCTGAATTTAAGAGGAAAACGATCGATCCAGCATACCAGTTAGCAAGTGAAGATGCTGCGATCAAAGCATTCAAGGCATTTGCAAAAGCAAATGAAATTACAACAAAGTAAAATGATCTGAAGACCATAGAGAATGGTGTCACAGAAGTAGAATCTCACCTGAACAATTTTGCAATTTTTGCATACCAGGCACAGGAGTATAATGCTGCTTTTGACAATTTTAAAACATCTATCGAAGCATATGAACTGCTTAAAAGCATGGACAAAAAAAGCAGACTGGATGATGCTGAAATGTTATTGACAGATCAGTACTTTTTTGCAGGCGTAAGCGGTTATTATGCCCAAAGATATGATGAGGTTGCACCTTATCTGCAGAAATTATATGAAGATGATAGTGAAGAAGCATTTGTCTATGAAGCACTTTACAATATGTACAGGGATTCAGATAGTGATAAAGCCAAAGGGTACCTGGACAAAGGAAGAATGAAATTTCCTGATGATACAGGATTGCTTTTTGCAGAAATCAATCATTATCTCAAAAATGGTGAATTGGATAAGTTGATCAGTAAATTGGAATTGGCTTTGGAAAAGGAGCCTGATAATGTGTCTATCTACAATACATTGGGAAGTGTATATGATCAGCTGCACCAAAAAGAAAGAGAGGCTGGCAACGAAGAAAAAGCTCAGGAATACTTCAATAAAGCATTGGAATATTATAATCTGGTGCTAGCCAAGGATGAGAGTAATTTCGACGCGACTTACAGTGTAGGGGCATTGCATTATAATAAGGCAGCAACATATGTTGATGTATTAAATGAACTGGCAGCTGATCTTACAACTGCAGGAATGAAAAAATATGATGCGACAAAAGTAGAAATGGATGAGATATTTAACAAAGCTCTTCCGTTTTTCCTTAAAGCTGAAAGTCTGAATGGTTCGGACATGAATACCTTGATCGCTTTAAAAGAAATCTATGCCAGACTGAATGATTTGGAAAAATCAGAGTCTTACAAAATGAAAATGGAAAACCTGTCCTCCGGACAATAGGGTATCTTATAAATAAATATTTAGAGAGGAGTTCGTTTACGGACTCCTTTTTTTGTTTAAGAAGACATTTCGACCAACTTAGATTATGTGAGTGATCAGTCTTTTATATCTTCATGATCCTATGAAATTAATGTATGAATAAGCTGTATAAATATATTGTCCCGGTCCTGTTAATCAGTCTGGGCTGCCATATGTCCTGTAAGAATAAGGAAACTAAATACAAAGTCCCGGGATCATACAAAGCACTCGAATTATTTAACTATTTGAGATCTTACCCAAACGATAATATTCCATCCGCAGCATATTCCAGGGGATTTGAATTTCATGAAAAGTTTGTCAATAAAACATCGGTTCTTAAGAATGCCGGGGAGTGGGAAGCAACAGGACCAAAAAATACAGCAGGCAGAACACTAACCATTGAAGTGAATCCTCAGAATGACAGTACGATTTATGTTGGTACTGCAAGTGGAGGGCTTTGGAAAAGCCATAAGCTTGGACTAGAGGCTTCATGGGAATATGTGGAAACAGGTTATCCCGTATTAGGCGTAAGTACCATAGCATTTGCACCTGGAGACAGTACTGTGATGTACATAGGAACTGGTGAGGTATATAAC
>JAHHJO010000315.1:0-7565 GCA_018680275.1 Bacteroidia bacterium | reverse complement strand
CTGCATAAGGTGCGTGAATATTTCAACAGTGTGAGCGAAATAAAAGATTTTCATGATCTACATATCTGGTCTATGGATGGTAATTATAATATACTCACTACCCACTTGATTCTGAACAAGGACATTTCAATGGATCTGCAGGAAAAATTAAAGACCCGGATAAAAAACGATTTATCAAGATTGAATATCAGTCATTGCACCCTGGAACTCGAATCACCTGATACGGATTGTGAATTTGATAACAAAAATTTTCATAATCATGAAGGGACTAAATCATAACACCTTCCCGGGTTTTGTTGTGGGACTTGGTCTTGTAATTTACCTTGTCCTCATCGTGCTTTCAATCTTTTACTTTAAAGAAAGAATCGGGACATTGGACAATGCTTTCCAGACCTTCCTGTTGATCACTGAAAATAATATAACCATTATGGCTGATCGTTGGCCAGCTGTTATAATCAGGATTGTACCATGGATATTGACTACAATTGGAGCGCCATTGATTATAATTATGATCGGATTTTCAATATCATACATTCTGTTTCAGCTCACCATTTTCTTATTACTGGCAATCACACTCCGGGAACCAGTACTGGCAGTATTGCAGATCCTGGTGCTTCTGCTGGCATGTTCCGATGGTTTCTACTGGTGCAATTCAGAACAGATACAGGGCATTTCAATAGTTATTCTAAGTTTCGGATTTTTGAGGCAATCTGATCTTAAAATAAACTTTAAAAATATCATACTCATGGTATTTTTATTCTTTGCCCTTCTATATTATCACCCGATCCTTGTCTTCCCAATCGGATATCTATTTTGTTATTCGACAATTGAAAAGCTAAAACCTGATTTGAGAATGCTTGGCTTTGCACTAGTTTTCGTAATCGCCTGGTATATCAAAAATCAGTTTTTTTCAAACTGGTATGACATTATGAAGTCAGATGAATTTGCTGACAACCTGGAATTGTATGTCTTCAATTTCTGGACATTGGAATCTATCTCCCAGTTTTTTGGAGAAACATGGACAAAATATCATTTCATTATCCCAGGAGGAATCGTATGCATTTTCGTTCAATTGGCTCAAAAGAAATTTCTTTCGGCTTTGTATACTCTTTTTATTGCGTCCCTGTATTTTTTCATTGTGATTATCGCTACGCCAACTATTGAATACAGTTTCTATACAGAATCCAATTTCTATATACTCATCCTTTTTTTCTATTACCCGATTTTAAAACACTTAAACGATCACACTCTAAATTCCTCAACATTTAAAATTACTGTGACAGCAATTCTGCTTATTTCTATAGGCAGGATCATTTCTTATTCCGGAAATTATCAAAAAAGGCTTGACTGGATCTCATCTACAATGGAGGAAAACCAATGCAATAAGATTATTGTGACTGAAGACCTGCTTGATCATGAAATAAGGTTTCAGATCTGGTCTTTACCCTACGAGAGCCTGATTCTGGGTCATCAAAAAGGAATGAATAAAAGCATCCATCCTTTAGTAAACAGTTTTGAAGATGACTACAATGAAAATCTGTTTGTGACAAGCTTTAAAACACATGAACCTGGTGAAATCAATTCAGCTTACTTTCAATTCCCGGAGGGACCATATTGTACATTAGGAGAAAACAGGTAACTTATTCAGTTTCTTTCATCCGGCCTATCATACAACTGACAAAGGATTTAGCTGTAACCAGGACATTACCCTCTCCTATCTTTGGATAACCCATTTTATAAAGTGTTGTGGAAACATGCTCCTGGTTAAAATCTTCTGATTTTTCTAATTCAATTAAACCGGTCTCCCTGTCTATGTTGATATTATCAAATCCAAATTCTGAATTCAACCTGCTTTTGATCGAGTTTTCACATCCACCACATTTTATATTATCTACCTGTATTCTGTAAGTCATTTTTTTCTTTTAACAATGTTAATACTTATGATTTAGTTCATTTCGATATGATACAATATTTTAATCCAAATCTGCCTCTATATTTTAAGTTTAGTTCAAAAATGTCTGAAAGCCTTCTTGATTTCAGCGACGATTTGATTTTCGGTCATACTATCTGCAGATTGTACATCAAGTAATTCGGGTTTAGGTCCATTGATATTGTCAATAAACTTGGCTAATTCTTTCTTCATCAATGCCGGTCCCATGATTACAAGATAATCCATGCTTTTGATGGCAGTAAATATTTCTTCAAAAAATTTCTTGTGTTGTCTTTTTTCCTTCTCGAGATAGGTTTTCTCTTTTACTGTAGTAACTGGTCCAAAAACATCCTTGCTCCGCGACCCTCCTTTAGGATGAAAAGTTTCTATACCGGATTCCAGTATTTTAATATTTACATTTTCACCTGAAAACGTTACCAATTGTGCTTTTTTCTTGTCAATCCAAACTCCTGCTTTCTTTTCCATTACATTCATTTTTCTTCAATATAGCCTGACTGGTACAGCAGTGTAAATGACACAAATCATTCTTTTTCCTAATTGAAATCAACGTATCCGAACATCGGATACTTCAACTTTAGAAGAAATACGTTGAAAATGCATTTGGGCAATTACTTTTTGGACAGATATCATTCCTTATACGAAAGTCTGAGAGTATTGGACAAACAATCAAAAGAGTTTTGCAGTAAAACTCATATAAATTCCATTAAAAACAAATTGGATAAATTAAGTGCTTTCGGACAAATGCTATCACATCTTGACAACGACCTTCCATTGCTTAAACTCGAAAAAGCTATTGGAAAATTTAAAATGGAGGTCGATAAATTGAATTTATTATATAATGAAGAATTACTGTTGGCGGAAGAAGAACGAAAACTTGGCAGTTCAAATAAAATTTTCTCGGACATTGCTGAAAAAGAAAGATTGACAGAGGATAATTTTAAAAAGGCGGTTCATGATGTTTACCTGACCTCAATCCATGACCAGGAACAACTCATCGCGAACCATCTGTATGCACTTGAAGAAGTTCAGCTCAGGGATGGTATTGAAGCCTATTTCAGAGAAATCCTTGAAAACTTTGAAGAACAATACACTGATTTCCAAGAAGATACACTATGTGATGAAATCACTGAAATTACCAATAACCTTGAATTACTCCAGGGAATCAATTCAAAACATAAAACACCAGAAAGTATGCAGGTCTTCAACGAACTGATGCAATGGAAACTATTGCTTCAAAAGGCGGTTATCTGTTTACATTCTGTTAAGGATATCCAGGATAAAAGCGATGAAACTATAATAAGCACAGATTTAAGCAGGGAATACTATGACATTGTGAGGAAGTTGAATGAACGTTACGAGGAATTTGTTATTCTAAGTGCAAGGATCATGAAACTGGTTAAAGAATGGACAAGGACCGAAAGCGCAAGTGCTGATGTCAGCAAAGGGGTTCCGCATGCAAGCAGATCGCAAGATTTTTGACAATTCATAACTATGAAACATATCATCTATATCAGTTTCTTTTTCCTGGTCGGTCTTTCTCAGGATACATTGGCACAAACAAGATTAACATATCCCTCTCTTGATAAATCATTATTAAATGTTTGGCTTGCTTGTGAGAACAATGATATAGAAGTTATTACGCTGTCGCTTGAAAAAACAGAGAAGGTCTGGGATAATATCAAAGGAAAGATCAGCCGTGAAAAAGTTGAGCATTTTGATATGAATCTTGTCAGTAAAGACCTGGACCAACTGATGAAACTAATGAGGAATTCATATGTCAAAAAAGATTATGAACAGTTGAAAAGTTATGCTTATCATTTCCTTTGGGAGTTCAGATCAATCCGTCAATGCAGCTTTTTGGAGACTTATCCTTTAGACCTCCTTTTTAATGCTTATGACTTATATACTGAAATTCATTATACAATCCATGATGAGATGTTTGGCTTAAGAGAATGGACAGATTTTGAAGACCTGGTCAATGATTTTATTTGTGAATATGAAGCATATGATCTCATCCACGATGAAGAAATCATGGAATCCTTTTCAGGTATGGATTTCACAAGTCATCAAAACTCAAAAGATAAAGTCGCTAACTGTCTACACAACCTTCTGATGTCTTTTGAATCCGGCTATCAGCGTGATTTTACCTTGCCATGTGATGAATTAGGTCATGCATTGCTGGAGATGTTTGACAATTATGGCAAATCTATAAATACCAGCCCTGTTATGTCTAAAGGAGAAATGTGACAATTAATAAGAATCACTGAAAGTTCAATTTAATCACCGAAGCTTTAGCAAAAGAGATCACTCTTCCATAAAATCAAGGACATTATTGATCTGGGCATTATTTCCCAAAACAATCAATTTGTTACCGTCCTGAATTACGAAGTCTGGTTGAGGATTTACAAAGAATTTATCTTCATGATCACGGATTGCAACGATATTGATTCCAAATTTTCCCCTGACATTTATCTCTCTTATTGACTTTCCTAAAAAGAAATCTGGTTTAATGTTACAATCGATTTCCTCAAAACCGAGATCTTCAGTGACTTCCCTGGTCATAAATGTAAAGAAGTCAACGGCATTGGGTTTATTCAGCAATGACGCCATATAGAACCCTCCAAGCTGTTCAGGGACCAGGACATGATCAGCGCCAGCCTTGACCAGTTTAGGCTCAATCCTGGGAGATCCTGCCCTGGAGATTATAACCAGGTTTTTATTAAGTTGCCTGGCAGACATTACTGTCAACAGGTTTTCACTATCATCCTGGAGTGCTGAAATCAGAGAGGAAGCGCGTTCAATACCTGCTTTCTGTAAAATCTCATCCTGGGTACTGTCCCCCAGCACATAATAAATCTCGTTATTGTCACTTTGCACATGTTTGATCACTTCATCGCTATGATCAATGATTACAACATCGGTACGTCTTGTATTCAGATTGGCAAATATTTGCCTTCCATATCTTCCAAAGCCGCAAATAATGGTATGTCCTGTTAATGAATCCACCTTTTTTGTGATATAATTTTTATGAAACTTTTTAAATATCTCTCCTTCTACGATGTAATATGTAAATACGGAGATCGCATACGTGAAAATACCAATATTCAACAAGATAACAATAGCACAAAATATACGCCCGCTTGAACTGATTGGCTTGACTTCTCCATACCCTACTGTACTGATTGTAATTATGGTCATATAGAAGGCTTCGATTAATGTATAACCTTCGATAATCATAAATCCAACAATAGAAAAACAAAAAACCAGGGCAATCAGAAAGACTGCGCCTCTGAGGCTCAATACATTGCCAGAGTATGTACTAAATACTTTAGAAAATATCCGGTCTACTTTTACCCTTTCCATAGAGAAGTAAAAGTATGAAATCCAAGTTTAAATTCTGTAATCAGAAATTAATTATTCGAACTGTCCATTCCTCCCAAATCCTTGTTTTGCAATAACCTGACCATCGGGTCAAATTTTACGAGAGCGTGGATATACAGAGACCTGGATACCCTTAGTATCCTGAAGAACATAAGTATCCCCAATAAGACAATAAAAGCCATCATGGCTTCATCGCTCCATTTAAAATAAAATACGAGGATGAGTGCGACGGGCAGTAATATAAAAGAAGATACAATATAAGATATGAACATTGCACCATAATAATATCCAGGTTCAGGTTCAAAGTCCTGGCCACAGAACTCACAATTCTTATTCATATCCAGGGGTTGACTAAATCTGAATGGCTTTTTAAACAGAGAAGATTTCTCTGATCTGCATTTCGGACATTTGTACTGCCACATTGATCTGAATGAAAATCCCATATGGTTCCCTTAATAATTCTTGTTTAGTAAATTAATCGGGATCAATGAGGTAATTTGTTTCTGAGTACGCCGTAAACGAATGTTCCAATCAATGCACCCAAAACAACCAGGAGTATAACGTAGTATCCATAACCTATCAGCACGAACATTGGTCCAGGGCATGCACCTACCATTGCCCAACCCAATCCAAAAATTATACCTCCAATAATATACCTTGCATAACTGAAATCCTTATCAGGAATCACTATCTCTTCACCATAAATGCTCTTGAGCTTTGTTCTCTTGATAATTTGAATAATGATAATACCCAGGACAACAGCAGATCCAATAATGCCATACATATGAAAAGATTCAAATCTGAACATTTCATAGATTCTGAACCAGGAAATGATCTCCGCTTTGGCCATCATAATCCCGAATAATATACCAACCAATAAAAATTTAAAGTATTTCATCTCTTTCGTTTAAAATATTATGGGAATTAATAAATGGGTCATTACAAGACCTCCAATAAAGAATCCAACGACTGCTATAATAGATGGTATTTGTAAATTACTGATACCACTAATAGCATGTCCTGACGTACAACCGCCGGCATAGCGTGCGCCAAATCCGATCAGAAATCCTCCTCCCACGAGAATGAGTATTCCTTTTACAGACTTTAATGCTTCGGATCCAAAGATTTCAAGAGGCAAATACTGATTTGCAGCTGAGGTGATGCCGATTGAGTGAAGATTTTCAATAGTTGAAGGATTTAACATGACTTCTTCTGAACTGGTAAGATAATTAGCAGCTATAAAACCACCGATTATGGCTCCCAAAACAAAAGTCAGGTTCCAGACTTGATCTTTGACATCAATTTGAAAGAAATCTGAAAACTTTCCTGCACCTGCCATTGAACATGCTGTTCTAAGGTTACTGGAAACACCGAAATTTCGTCCAAATATCAGCATTAGAAATAAAACAAGGGCAATAAGCGGACCTGCGACGTACCAGGGCCAGGGTTGCGAAATGAATTCCATGTTTGTTTGATTTTGATGTGCAAATAAAGTAATTATTCATTGAATTGAATGTAATCTGGGTTACATTGAACACTGGTATAATGGGAAAATTAAATATTATTAAAACACCGGCACCTGGAAATGAGAATTTTCGAAATTGACCGGTGTTAATATGTCACATTCAAGGAAGTATTCCCGATCAAGTATTCTTTCGAATTCAACCAGTGTCGGATTGATAATAAATTTGACTTTCTCTTTTTCTTTGACGGTTTCATAATCAAAGGTAATTTCTTCCACCTCTTTCTTTTTGTCGGGAACAACGATCAGGTCGAGCACAAGCCGTCCGTCTTCCTGCGGAGATAAAAGCCATGTGACCCAGTTCTTATTATCATTTTGTTCATTCAGAAATAAATGACCTTTATAATATTTGGCGACTTGCTTGTCCTTAAAGGCAAAGATGGTATCCAATTCGTATACTTTGGCAGAAATCGAATCTTCATTTACATATTCAAAGGGAACACATTCTTTTCTGCCAGGCAGGTACAGACCGCCAGCTGCAATTGAACAATCCTCGGATTCCCGGACTTTATCCAGGCTTGTGACAAATTCATAATAAGATTCCTTGACTGCACTATATTTCCCTATGTAGATTCTGCTGCTGTCACTTTCGCACATAAAAACACCATGAAATAGTACTGGAATGCTATCTACAGCTGGAATATTGGGAGGCATCGCATCTTTAAATACTACCGAAGGTTCACAGCCCAATAGTATTACAAAACAAAGGAT
>JAHHJO010000495.1:0-3247 GCA_018680275.1 Bacteroidia bacterium | reverse complement strand
AAAAAGAAGATGTTGTCCTGCTCACCGAACACAAAGGTGGCCTGATCCTGTACAAACTAAGGTACCCTTATGAGCTTCGGAAAATATCTGATATTCCTGGATTAACAACAACCAAGGTTGACGAAACACAATTAAAACTGGCTGAAACTCTGGTTCAGTCACTCTCGATGAGATTTGAAGATATTGCATTCGAGGACAGATACAGGGATGCCCTGCTTGAAATGGTCGAAGCGAAGATTGCCGGTAAAGAAACAGTAGATATCGCCGAGGAGATAGATGATACTCCTGTAGTCGATATCATGTCAGCTTTAAAAAAGAGTATCGAAGAAGCAAAGAAGAAAGGTGCATAAAAAAAAGGCTGCACATCTGCAGCCAAATATTGTATGAAAAAATTCAGAAACTTTTCTTAAAGGAACCAGCCTGTACTCGACAGGCTGGTCTCAACCAACTAAATACAAATTATTTTTTGAATGAAATCGGTACTGTGTACCTGGTAAACAAATCCAGATTTTCAGCCTCAAGTGTCTTATAATTAAGCCTTGATTTAAGGCTGTTGTCCATGTCTTTACTGTTTGTAGACAACACAATAATTTCAGATTTTTCATTGATCATAAAATCAACGTATACCGTTTGACTATTTTCAATGTTTTCAAATTTTAATCCTTTCAATAATTTTTGAAATTGCTTATTGACGGAATTTGGACCTTCATCATAAGTTGATGCTGAAAAGGCAGTCGTAGTTAAAAATGCTGCCATAACGAAACTAAAAAGCCAAGATTTACGAATTTTCATTTTATTAGGTTTTTTTTAAAAATTAACGAATGTACACTCTAATAACGGCGGGAAATGTTTCAGAGTTACATCAAAAAGATGAACGCATTGTTTTTTCCGTCAAACAACGAGATTTTTCGTATTAATGTATTTTTAACTCACTAAAACAGGCTCATGCTTCGGATTTTATCATGGAATATCAGGCAGGGAGGAGGTACCCGGATCAATAAAATCTTGAATAAAGTAACTGAATCAGAATCAGATATTATTATTATATCCGAATTCAGGAATGGAAGAACAGGACAGGTGTTCAGAAGCTCCTTGTTAAAACATGGATACAGGTTCCAGAATGTAAGTGCTGCCCTGCCATCTGACAACAGTGTCGCCATATTTTCAAAAATTCCCTGCCAGCAATTGATCTACAAAGATGCTTGCCCATTCTTTCCTCATAATATTGTTTGCTCTGTTTATGATGCTTTCAGAATTTATGGTGTATATATGCCTCACAAGAAAAAGCACAAACTTTTTGAATTTCTTACAAAAGAATCCAAACAACATGAGAACCTGATTATTGCCGGGGATTATAATTCAGGTAAAAACTATATTGATCAAAAAGGAAATTCTTTCTGGTATACGGATCAATTGACACAACTTGAAGAAAGTGGAATGGAAGATGCATTCAGATTGAAGCATGTAGATATTGCTGAATACTCCTGGTTCAGTCACAAAGGAAATGGATTCCGATATGACCATATCTATATGAACAAAGTATTGACACCAGTTTTGTCAGATTGTTATTATGAACACAGCTGGAGGGAGAAAGGATTGTCAGATCACTCCCCGATGTTCCTCGAATTGGCATGAAAAAAACCTGTTCATCTTGACAACATGAGGTCGAAAAGATGAACAGGACTTACCTTATAAAAAATTTGGTTTTTACTCAACCACGAGGTTTACACTTAGTTCGAAATCATCATAGATCATTTTATCACCAAGTCCATCAAAAAACTTACCTGATCCATATCGAACATCATATAATGTTCTGTCGACTGTAATATCGGCACCGAATGAACCATCTTCGTTTGTAGATGCTGTAAAAGATACCGGGTGCGTTTTCCCTTTGATAGTTAAATCACCAGTCACATTGTACTTGCCAGCCTCACCTCCGCCTTTCACCTCGGTGATTACAAATTCAGCAGTTGTGAAATTGGCGACATCAAAAAAGTCCGGAGACTTCAAGTGCCCTTCCAGTTTACCTTTCATTCCACCTTCTAGGTCAGTAACTGTTATACTTGGCATATCAATCACAAAGTTACCTCCGCTTAGTCTGCCATCTTCGTGCTTTAATTCACCACTTTTAATATTTATAGTTCCGGTATGTTTTCCGGTGACCTTTTTACCTACCCAATCAATGGAACTTTTTTCGGGATTTACTCCATGAACTAACTCAGCAGGGTTATGGGCAAATAGAAATGCCACACTGAAAACAAAAATTGATAGAAACAGAATTTTTTTCATTTTTAAATAGATTGTAGTTTGTTAATTAATTTATTCTCGAATTTTGTCCAGAAGACGATTTAAAAGATTTATTTCCTCATTATTTAACTTTGAAAGATATATATCAGCTCCTTCTAAATGACTGTTTAATTCATTGAGTTTATCTATCCCTTTTGGGGTCAATTCAACATCAACCAGTCTTTTATCGTGAGGGCATGTTGATTTCATGATCCAGGTTTTTTCATTCATCCTGTCAACAATCCTTGAAACATCAGAATTTCTATCCAGCATTCTTTCTTTAATATAACTCGTCGACACAGGCTCCCCTGCCCCTTTAAGAATGCGCATGATATTAAACTGCTTTTGAGTAATATCATGTTTTGAAAAAAATGACTTCATATTCCCGGACAACCAGTTACTGGTATATACAATATTGACCATTGCTTTTTGAAATTGGTTTGTAAATGGTCTTTTTTGCTTTATGTCATTTTCAAGAGTCACAGTACAAATAACGATGTTTAAACATTAATGTTCAAACATTAATTGTTAAATTTTTGTGAAATCGTCTTTTTTTCCAATTCAAATAGCTGTATCTTATGGCAACCCCGGGAAATACAGTTTGGTTATTGCTTACAATTTTCATCTTAGAAATAACTCTAATTGCTATGAAATTGATTCTGGTCCTAGGTAGATGGTTTTATATTATTCCCATTCTGATATTTGGTATATTTCATCTCACTAATAGTCAGGAGTTGGCAGAATTGGCCCCAGGTGGTGCCCCTGTCGTATATATAACAGGTATTTGCCTCATTCTGGCGGGCATTTCAATGATCATAGAAAAATTGGATAAACTTGCCACGGTGCTTCTGGGTATTATGCTTTTATTATTTATCATTCCTCATATCCAAATGATGAGTGATAATCCAAATGAAATGGCCAATATTCTCAAGAATATTGCAATGGCAGGTGGGGCATTTCT
>JAHHJO010000491.1:0-4230 GCA_018680275.1 Bacteroidia bacterium | reverse complement strand
TCAGTTGGAAAGGGGCCGCTTCCTACCCTGGTACAATAGGATTTACTTATACCATAGACATTTCCAATTTTCTTTGGAGAAACACCAAGTCCGACACATACTCCTGCGGTCAGGGTGTTTGAAGAGGTCACGAAAGGATAGGTGCCATAATCGATATCCAGCATTGAACCCTGGGCACCTTCAGCAAGAATACTTTTACCTTCACTGATTGCTTCCTGAATGAAATAACTGTTATCGATACGTTTAAGTGTATTCATTTCCTCGATACTCTCAAACCACAGTGATTCTTCTTTTTCAATATCAAAATCAACTTCGGGGTAGATCTTTGATAGTTTAAGATGTTTTTCTTTCAGGTTCTCATATCTTTTCCTGAAATCGTTTTGATCCAGGTCGCCTACCCTGAGTCCATTCCTTCCTGTTTTATCCATATAGGTTGGACCAATGCCCCTCAATGTAGATCCGATCTTAGCTTTACCTTTCGATGCTTCAGAGGCTGCATCAAGATACCTGTGTGTTGGAAGTATCAAATGTGCTTTTCGGGCAAGGTAGATTTGGCTGGTATCTACACCGATTTCCTTCAGTGAGCGTAGTTCCTTTGCCAAAACAATTGGATCGATAACGACACCATTTCCTATGACATTGACTACATTTTCTCGAAATACCCCGGATGGAATTGTATGCAGAACATGTTTACGTCCATCAATAACAATTGTGTGACCTGCATTTGGGCCACCCTGGAAGCGACAGATTATATCATAATTACTGGCAAGATAATCAACGATTTTACCTTTGCCTTCGTCGCCCCATTGCAATCCCAGCAATACATCTATTAGCATGTATAACTTTTAAAAGATTATTTAAAAATCAAAGGTATAGAAAATGCCAATACATATTATAGTTTAATTAATATATTTCACTCTTCCTGTCCCATCTGGTCTTGATCGTAAAGCTTGTCAAATAGTTGATTTAACCTGTACATTTCATCGAGTGTATCATCATTGTAAAAGCTGATTTGGGGAATACGGCGTACATGCTTTCGAATTCTATGACCCAGGTCCCTTTTCAGAGTTGAAACATTTTCCCGGATTTTCTCAATGACACCTTCCTTATCATTGGTATTGAAAACACTAAGATAGATTTTGGCAAGGCTGATATCCGGTGTAACCTGAACCTTTGTTATGGTAACAAATGCTTCACCATAGATATAAGACCCCTGATCTAGCAATACATTCCCGAAATGCCTCCTAATTACTTCAGCTGTCTGTTTTTGTCTCTTAGATTCCATCGTTTAAACTGTGAATTAATGTAATGTAATCTAATTTTAAGATATTTAGGATAATTGTTCAGACTTTCAGTTTCATCTTTTTGAATGCGCAAAATACTTGAGAAAGAGATAACATATGTAAAAGGTATCGGTCCTGTCAAGGCAGATATCATGGACCAGGAATTGGGTATAAAAACAGTTCATGATCTCGTACTGAATTTTCCTTTCAGATATATTGACAAGTCCGAGGTCAGACTCATTAAAGACATGACACCCAATGAAACTGTCCAGACCCGGGGTACCCTTATTTCTAAATCTGTTATAAAAGGAAAAAGACAATCCCGCCTCACTGCGGTGTTAAAGGATTCGAGCGGTTTTCTTGAATTGATCTGGTTTAAAGGTATAAAGTGGATAAATGATAAGCTCGTATTAAATCGTGAGTATTATGTATATGGAAGGACATCGACCTTCAAGGGATCAATGAGTATTGCCCATCCTGAAATGGAAGCAGTAAAGCCTGGCGTCCACAAAAGAAGCAGTTTTGAACCTGTTTATTCAAGTACGGAGAAACTCAATAATCTCGGATTCGACAGTAAAGCCAGGCGTCGCATCCTGAAAAATATAATTCCGAAACTTACAGCAGCTGATTTTCCTGAAAATCTTCCTGATTATATTTTACAAAAACTCAAACTGATCCCTAAATACCAGGCTGTCCAGTGGTTACATTTTCCTCCCGATAGCAATGCACTTTCAGAAGCAAAAAAGAGACTCAAATTTGAAGAGGTATTGTACTTCCAGCTTAGGATACTATATAATAAGGAATTAAGAAAACTAAAGATCAAAGGTCATCCTTTCCTGGAAATAGGTAAGTACTTCAATAAGTTCTATAATGAAAAATTGAGCTTTGAACTCACGGATGCTCAAAAAAAGGTGATCAAAGAGATCAGGGCTGATCTTGGATCCGGATTACAGATGAATCGATTACTACAGGGAGATGTTGGAAGTGGCAAGACCATTGTGGCACTTTTCTGTATGTTAATTTCGAAAGACAATGGTTATCAGTCTGTACTCATGGCTCCCACTGAAATCCTTGCACAGCAACACTTTAATTCAATCACAGAATCCATATCCGGTCTAGGTTTGCGTGTGGCATTTCTTTCTGGCAATGTAAAAGGTAAGGTCAGGAATGAAATCCTTCGACTTTTAAAAAGCGGTGATCTTGATATCCTAATAGGAACCCATGCAGTTCTTGAAAAACCGGTTCAATTTGAAAACCTTGGTTTAGCTATAATAGATGAACAGCACAGGTTTGGCGTCATGCAAAGGTCTAAACTATGGTTGAAAGGCAAGGATAACCCACCACATGTCCTCGTCATGACGGCTACCCCGATTCCAAGGACGCTTGCCATGACAATTTATGGAGACCTGGAAGTATCTGTAATCGATGAACTCCCGCCTGGCCGGAAAGATATCAAAACAGTTCATAGGACTGAAAAATATCGTCCCCAGGTCATTGAATTCATGCATCAGCAGATCAAACTCGGCCGGCAGATCTATGTGGTATTTCCACTTATCGAAGAGTCTTCCAAACTTGATCTGGAAAACCTGCAGCAAGGATATGATAAATTGTTACATTTTTTTCCACCTCCAGAGTATAAGCTTAGTGTTGTCCATGGAAAAATGAAGCCTGCAGACAAAGACATAGAAATGCAACGGTTTGCCCAGAGTAAAACTCAAATCATGGTTGCTACCACTGTCATTGAAGTTGGTGTCAATGTTCCAAATGCCTCAGTCATGATTATTGAAAACACAGAAAGGTTTGGTTTGTCCCAATTGCATCAGCTTAGAGGACGTGTCGGCAGAGGTGCAGAACAATCTTATTGCATTTTGATGTCAAGCTATAAGCTGAGTGAAGATGCACGGACACGAATAAGCACTATGGTGTCTACCAATGACGGATTTAAAATTGCCGAGGTTGATTTGGAAATACGTGGCCCGGGTGATATAGAAGGTACCCAGCAAAGTGGTATTATGGATTTTAAAGTATTCAATATCATTTTTGATCAGGATATTCTAAATAAGGCAAGGACAATTGCACAACGTATCCTGGACAAAGATCCTTACCTGGAATCTGCACCTAACCTGCGATTCAAACAATATCTTTCGAAAATGAAAGACGGTTCCACACACTGGGGAAGAATCGGATAAAAAAGAAAGGAGCCTTCAGTTGAAGGCTCCTTTTTTATAATACCAATCTTAAAAATCAATCTTTACTAATTCGTCTTGGCTATTTTTTCGAAAATAACCTGATCGTCTACTTTAACTCTTAGCAGATATGTTCCAACAGGCAGATCATTAATATCTACGTTAATTGTTGTCTTTCCTGCAGGTATTTGCTGTTTGTCCACTTTCTTGATCAACTGACCGATAGCATCATAGAATCCACCTTCAAATGAAGCAGGTCTCTTGACAACCAAATCAACATTGATATCATGAGCAGCAGGGTTAGGATAAACTCCCATAGAAATCTTCTGCTCTTCAACATCATCGAATATCACTTCAACTGCGATAATCTTACTATACTCAAATGAACCATCAAGATCTACCTGTCTCAATCTATAGTAATAGATTCCTGACTTGTATATCTCAGTATCTTCAAACAAGTATGCTGTTTCCTCGGAGCTGTTTCCTGCAGCTTTCTCCCTTCCAATCTCTTCAAATCCTTCTGATACATTTTCAGTCCTTTCGATACCAAAGTAATCAGAATTGATCTCAAGTGATGTCTGCCATTGCAATTCGGTCAACAATCTATCTTCCATCCATCGACCAGTGAAGTCCAGTAATTCGACTGACACAGGTGCTTCATTTGTAAGTCCTGCATCTACAGTCAAGTCAACTTCACCTGCCATAAGGCCAATGATTCCTGTTCTTCCAACGACAGGTATTACACCAACACCGGATACAAG
>JAHHJO010000295.1:0-2438 GCA_018680275.1 Bacteroidia bacterium | reverse complement strand
GTGTAGGGGCAATATTGGTCGTTCCGTCACTGCCTTCATGAAAATATACAACCGGATCCGCATTTGTATCGGTATTTAATGCAGTCTTTACAACAATTGTAATGTCATTACCTGCCACCCATCCTGGTCTGCTGACAACTGAGTTAATCAACGAACTAATATCAAAAGAATTAAATTGGGCCTCCTGAGAGCCTGTCATTATCGTCCCTGTTACAGGTGTTATTGTTGATCCGTAATACATCGATGCCAGATCATAAGAGGGGTCTGCAGCAGTCGGAAGTGCTGGTGCATCATCAACATCCTGTGCTGTCATATAAATATTGGGTACGCTAACATTTTCTGTTGCATCCGCTAGATCATATTGAATCACGGCTGAGGTGATTGTTGTTCCGGGCGCAATATTGAGATTAGTAAACCTGTAGGCATGAAATGCTGAAGTATTTGATCCAAGCTTTTGATTTGATCCTCCATTTTCTGTTTTTGGTAAATTATCGTCTGACACATCATCTGCAGAACTTGCAATCGTATAGGTTTCTGTATTGGTAGTATTATAAGTAATCACAAGTTGAGGAGGTATATTACCACCAGGTATATCGCTTCCATCAAAAGTATAAACCTTGGGTCTGTCGCCTGTATTCAACAAGGATTTATGTACTAACATAATGGCATTGCCTGAAGCCCAATCAGGTTTTGAAACAATACTTGAAATCACTGAACTGATATCGAATATATCAAACTGATCATTCTTGGATCCTGTCATAAAAGATCCTGAAACAGGTGTTATACCAGATCCTTCATAAGCACCCGCGATTAATCCCCCAATATTTTCAATCGGAGGAGCATTCGGAGAATCCAGTGCAGTTACTGAGGTATTTGAAATTGCTGATCCAGTATCTCCATCACTCATATCGTATCTAATTACAGCACTGTTAATAGTAGCCCCTTGCGGTATAGCGATACCTGTGAACCTCAATCCGATATAATCATCTTTCGTTGCTTTAAGTTCAAAAGTACCACCATTGCTTGTCAGGGTTGTTAACGTCTGATTCATATCATCAGCATCAGAACCTACAGGAGTTGTGATCGTCACATTAAAATCAGGTGCTTCAACAAAACTGTATGCACCATTAGCATCTGACATCGCAGTCTCTACATGAACATCACTCATATCCAGTGTTCCAATCGGTGGATTGTCTTCGTATAGCTTGATATCAGCTGTAGACGGATAGGGATAATCCGCACCATCTATGATACCTTCTGTACTTCCATCATAATATACTGTTCCATAAATACCGTTCATCGCAGGATCCAGTGGACAATCAATTGTAATAGTTATTGTACCCGTACAACACTCTCCTGTATCATCACATGCCTGGTAGGTATAACTATCCATTCCTGTATAATTGAAATTGGGGGTGTACGTCGCTTTGGCAGTTGCATCAAGAACTAAAGTGCCGTTTGTCGGCTGTGTCAAAATCGTAATACCCGAAGCCTGTAGATTCCCATTGATATCTGATGATTCACCAAATAGATCCACTACTAATCCGGCATTGGGTGCTGCATTTAATGATGCAGTATAACAAGTTGGAGGTGAAGGAGGTGTCGGTAATAAGATGACAGAACGATTGACATTTTCAACTATTCCACAACCATCAGATACTTTCAATGAAATATTCGCATTGACAGTTGATTCAGAAGTCGGGCTGGTGTACATCGTTGAGGCAACTTCAGCCTCTCCTTTCATGATCTGGTTTTGGGAAAAGGACCCGATATCAGGAGTCACCGACCATTCAAATGTATAATCCGGTTGAGAATTCTCTCCAAAAGCTTCCAATGTAATTGTCGTACCCTGGATAATAGTAGCTGGGGGTGGCATACTGTAAGTCACATCTGCTCCTCTACCCAGGGTGGAGGCAAATGAAAAATTCAGGAATGCCCTGTAGGCTGCAACGAATTGTGGTTCATCACCACCGATCGAGTGACCTCCTTCATACATTATCCATCCATTCCCCGCTGTATAATCTGAATAGGATCCAATTCCAAATGCTGGTCCATAGACCAGCTTTGCAGCTTTATCACCTTCAATGTCCCCTATATCGGGTTGATTGGCATCATAGACTGATACCGTCGTATTTGCTCTCCATGTCGTTCCATTATATGGCATGTAAATAGATTCACTACCACTTTCCTGTGATCCGTCCAGTTTACCCATAAATTGCATAAATGGATGACCGTTGGAATTATTATCATAATCGTATTCTTCATCACCATCATCATGATCACCCCAAAGTACCAGTGAGTTTTCAGCCCATGGATTGTTATTCGGATCTGCGGGTCCCAATTTTTCAGCCAGGAAATTCATCTGGACATTTACATCCGGTGTAATATAATCGAATGCATTTTCCAGGGCACTTACAGCATGACAGGCACTCCAAATC
>JAHHJO010000179.1:0-7238 GCA_018680275.1 Bacteroidia bacterium | reverse complement strand
TGAAAATGCTTTTAAATACAGTAACAAAAGTGATGGATCCAAAAGCTTTGTGGAAATCAAAATTAATATCATACAGGACAAAATACACTTTAGTTGTATCAATGAAATCGGAGATATAAAAGCGAGAGATGTTGGAGGCATAGGCATAAAGAATGCAAAGAGAAGACTTGAGTTGGCCTACAAAGACAAACATAATGTTTCTATAAAAGCAGACGATAATCTTTATAAACTGTATCTTATTCTTGAATGAGTCTATTGAAATATATCATAGTTGATGACGAACCACTTGCCAGAGAAGGTGTTCGAATAAATGCTCAGCAAATTCCCTTCCTGGAAGAGGCAGGGAGCTTTGAAAATGCATTTAAGGCTTCTGAATTCATTTCAGAGAACAAGGTTGATATTATTTTTTTGGATATAGAAATGCCTGGTCTGAATGGTCTGGATTTCATACGATCCCTAAGTTCCAAACCATTTGTCATTTTAACTACGGCCTATCCTCAGTTTGCACTGGAAGCCTTTGAACTGGATGTCATCGATTATCTCGTAAAGCCGATTAAGTTTGAACGCTTTTATAAGGCGGTGTTTAAGGTAAA
Source organism: Bacteroidia bacterium (assembly GCA_018680275.1). Classification (GTDB taxonomy): domain Bacteria; phylum Bacteroidota; class Bacteroidia; order Chitinophagales; family Saprospiraceae; genus RFSX01. The sequence continues at coordinate 6,645 of JAHHJO010000179.1, read as the reverse complement.
GGAATATCATAGTTTAAAAGAGAAAGCTTATCCAGGTCTTGAATCAGATAATGATCATCTTTTTATTAAAGCTGACAGGCAGTATGTTAAACTGAAATATGATGATATCGATTTCATTAAGGGAATGAAGGATTATGTTGTGATACATACCGAAAATCAAAAGTACATGACGGCCATGAATGTAAAGACAATTTATTCAAAACTTCCTCCAAAGCTTTTTGCACGTATTTCGAGATCTTACATTGTGCAGGTAAAAAAAATAGTCAGTATCGGCAATGATGAGATATCACTTGGAAACAGTGTCCTACCTCTTGGCCCTTCATACAAGGAAGCCTTTATAAATGATTATGTAAAATCGAACCTTATTACCAGGTAGTCCTATTAAACAATTCGATACGCGGAAAAATATTCAGGTCTTTCCTAAAAGGAATCGATAATATCCTTAAAACTATCTGCCTTCAAAGATGCACCACCTACAAGTCCCCCATCGACATCAGGATTTGCAAATAGTTCTTTTGCGTTTGAAGGCTTCACACTACCACCGTACAGGATACTTGTATTCTCAGCAGTCTCGCTTCCATACTTATCTGAAATAAGTTTCCTGATATACGCATGCATTTGCTGAGCTTGTTCTGCTGAAGCGGTATGACCTGTACCTATTGCCCAGATTGGTTCATAAGCAATGATCACCCTTTTCATATCTTCTGACGTCAAATGAAAGAGACTTTCATTTAACTGTTTTTCAACATATTCGTTTTGTTTTTCCTCAAGACGTACACTTATGGGTTCCCCACAACAGAATATAACATTGGATGAACTATTGATAAGTGCAGTCACTTTTTTACGGATTACAGCGTTATCCTCCATAAATATTTCTCTTCTCTCAGAATGACCAATGATCACATGTTCAATATTAATTGACTTTAGCATGGGTATGGATACTTCCCCTGTAAAAGCGCCACCTGCTTCATAATGACAGTTTTGAGCGGCGATATGCAAATTGGTAATCGGATAAGTCAAATCTGAAATAGATTTTAAAAATGGATATGGAACACCAAGTATAACAGTAGATTCACTATCCATCCCCAGGTGATTTGATATATCTCTTGCTAATTGTTGTGCTTCATCAAGATCAAGATTCATTTTCCAGTTTCCGGCCGCAATATTTTGTCTCATTTATTGATATTTAAATTATCAGAATAGACAAAGTTAGGTACATTTTTTACAAATTTGATGTGTCTTAAACCGAAAACAAAAATCTATGGAAAATCCAACACCAATCGTTCACAGGGATATTAGCTGGTTATCCTTTAATTACAGGGTATTGCAGGAAGCAAAGGACAAAAATGTACCCTTATTAGAAAGAGTAAAATTCCTGGCTATTTATTCTTCAAACCTGGACGAATTTTTCAGAGTACGTGTATCCAATTATAAGAATCTTATCAGGGCAGGAAAAAAAATGGTGAAGTCCCTTAATGTTGAGCCCAGGAGGATTCTTAGCGAAATTTTGTCGATTGTCAATAATCAGCAGGAAGAATTTAGTGAAATATTCAGGGAGCAGATTGTCCCTGAACTAAAAGAGCAAGGCATTCATATTCGAAAACGCAAAAAATTATCTGAAGAACAGATCGAATACATAGAGAACCTGTTTGATGACAAACTGGTGCCTTATGTTCAACCTGTATTATTGAGAGAGGACAAAATCAAGCCTTTTCTAACCAATGGGGCTCTTTACCTGGCTATTTACATGATGAGTAAAGATGACAGTGATAAAGAAAAGTATTATGCTATCGTTAAAATCCCTTCAGACCACTTTGACAGGTTTATTGTTTTACCTTCAATAGATTCCAGGAAACAGGACATTATTCTCCTTGATGACATTATCAGGCATAATATTAAAAACATATTTCCCGGCTATCAATTGATAGATACATATTCAATAAAGAAAACAAGGGATGCTGAATTGTATATTGATGATGAATTCGCCGGCGATTTGCTCGAGAAGATCAAAAAAAGTATTGCAAAACGGGATGTAGGCTTAGCTTCACGATTGATATACGACAGGGAAATGCCCAAACATTTCCTGAATTACCTGATGAAAGTATTCGATCTGACCGAATTGGATCTCCTGCCAGAAGGGCGATATCATAACAATTCAGATTTCTTCAAGTTTCCTTCCTTTAACAAGAAACATCTTAAGGATATTCCTCTTTCTCCTTTAAAGTATGCGCCAATTGAAGACAGCGTAAGCATATTTGATGCTATTAAAGAAAAGGATCATCTCGTCTATTTTCCTTACCAGGATTATGAATCTGTCATCAAGTTTTTTGAGGATGCTTCCGTGGATCCCGATGTGACGCATATTAAAATACTTCAGTATCGTGTAGCTTCAGATTCCAGGATCATGGATTCACTGATGAGAGCCACAAAGAACGGCAAACAGGTTACTGCCTTTATTGAGATAAAAGCACGATTTGATGAAAAAGCCAATCTTTCCTGGGGTGAAAAGCTGGAAAAGGCAGGCGTCAATGTATTATACAGTATGCCAGGACTAAAGGTCCACTCAAAAATGGCCATTATACGAAGAGTTGTAGATTCTGAAGAAGAAATCTATGCTTATATGAGTACAGGAAACTTCCATGAAAATACATCCAAGCTATATACAGATTTCGGATATTTTACGGCAGATGATCGGATTGTCAGTGAATGTATGAGTGTCTTCTCATATATAGAAACCAAAATTCTGCCTCAAAAGGATTTCAAGCACCTGTGTGTGGGCACCTTTAACCTTAAAAGTGAGCTTATACGATTAGTAAACCGTGAAATAGATAACGCCAAACAAGGTAAAAAAGCTCAAGTCATCCTGAAGATGAACAGTCTCCAGGATTTTGAAATGATTGATTTGCTATATAAAGCCAGCCAGGCAGGGGTAAAGGTGAAAATGATCATAAGGGGTATATGCTGCCTTATTCCACAATTAAAAAATATTAGTGAGAATATTGAGGCCTATTCGATCGTGGATCGTTTCCTGGAACATGCACGGGTATTTATATTTTATAATGAAGGCAAAGAAGATATTTGGTTGTCATCAGCAGACTGGATGGTCAGAAACCTCCATCACAGGATAGAGACGATGTTTCCAATATTTAATAAGGAACACAAGAAGTTAGTCAAGACCATTATTAAAATTCAATTGAATGATAATGTTAAATCCAGGTATCATAATTTTGAAATGAATAATAAATATCGGAGGGATTCTAAATTGCCTGTCAGATCACAACTTGACACTTACTTTTATATAAAAAGACGAGAAGAAAATATTTGATTGTCTTTTTATGTTAAATTTGCAGATGCAACCATGTTTCATATTTGAATTTTTATAATTGAACCAAATTTTACCAAATGCAGCTTGAATTAGAAAAAGAAATCAAAGAGAAGCTCGCCAATTGGAAAGCGATCATCGAAAAGTACCAGACTCCTAGTACCAAGAAGGCTATTATTCAGATTATAAACACATTTGTACCTTACCTGGGATTATGGGTTCTAATGTATTTTTCAATGAATTGGTCGATCTGGATTACATTATTGCTGGCAGTCGTGAATGCTTTTTTCCTTGTCAGGATCTTTATTATTCAGCATGATTGTGGACATCAATCGTTTTTTAAATCCCAGCGTTGGAATAATATTATTGGATTTGTCTGCAGTCTATTCAGCTCACTACCATATAAATACTGGGCCAAGATCCATAATCATCATCATGGACATACAGGACAATTAGAGCAAAGAGATATCGGAGATATAGATTTCCTGACAGTGCGGGAGTACAAGAACAGAAGTTGGTTTGGCCGTCTTAAATACAGGATTTTCAGAATGCCAATCGTATTATTCTTTTTTGCCCCGTTCTTCTACTTCACTGTTTCAAATAGATATCCTTTCATGAAGTTCAAAGGCATGATGATGAGGATAAAATGGTCACAGGTTAGAAATAACATTATTCTTTTTGCACTATATACAGGGATAGCACTACTTATTGGCTGGAAGAAATTTTTATTTATTCAACTGACGATTATATTCCTTTTTGCGATCATCGCATTCTGGTTCTTCTATGTGCAGCATCAACATGAAGAAGCTTATAACCAATGGAGGAAGAACTGGGATTTTCTTGTGGCTTCAATAAGAGGCGCAACTTATTATAAGCTCCCTAAAATGTTTCAGTGGTTGACCGGAAATATCGGAATTCATCATATTCATCATCTTAGCGCCAGGATACCTAATTATAATCTTGAAAAATGTATGAAAGAGAATCCAATACTGACAAAGTATGCCAACGTACTGACATTCAAGGAAAGTCTCAAATGCATGAGTTATAAGCTTTGGGATGAGCAAAGACAAAAGATGATTTCCTGGAAAGAGTTCTACCGCCTGGAAAAGATGAAGCTTTCTTATTGATTTAAAAAGCTCTTTTACAGCTGACTCTCTTATATTTATATAAAAGAGCATTCTTGTGAAAGACAATCTTCAATGCAGGTTTTGGAATTTGTTTTCAATTCTCTTCCTGGTAATATTATTTATCTACCCGGCAATCAATTATTCAGACTTGCCTGACACAATACCAAGTCACTATAATTTTTGGGGTGTTCCAGACGATTACAGTTCGAAAAATACAATCTGGATTTTGCCTGTCATTGGTTTGTTATTGTATGTTACGCTGACACTGATCTCAAATAAATTAATCAAGCCAAAAATTGGAGACCCGCAATATGAATATCATAAAGCCCAACTTTTCCTGCAACGGCTGTTATTCTTTATCATGATTTCATTCTTTTATATTGTTTATACTACTATCCAGATTGCAATGGGATCAATGGAAGGATTGCCAAGGTATTTCAGTAGTATTTTCATTCTGCTTATTCTGTTCATGGTCATAAGCTTTTCCATTCAGCAAACATTAAACAAAGCTCATGATAATCAATGAGTGGCGTAGCAAAGGCAAAGTCCTGAATATCGATGGGCATCAGATTTTTTATATTGACATCAATGCTGAAAAAGAAGATACTATTTGTTTTCTCCATGGATATCCGAGCTGCAGTTTTGATTATTATAAAGTATTTAAATACTTCAAGGAATACCGGCTGATCATCCATGATCACCTGGGTTTCGGACTTAGCGACAAACCTGGAGGAAATGAATACCTGCTGGATTACCAGGCTGAATTGTCACTTGGTCTTTGGGAGGCGTTGGGATTAAAGAATATACATTTAATCGCGCATGATTATGGAACATCCATAGCAACCGCTCTACTCTATCGAAAACAAGGTGCCGGGCTTTCTGCAAATATTGAATCATTGATATTGTGCAATGGAAGCATGCTCATTGATATGGCCCAATTAAGGCCTATACAGCGTTTGCTTAAGAACCGATGGACAGGTGCTGTCGTCGCATCACTTGCAAGTTTCAGGACATTCAAAAGAAATATGAGAAATATAGTGTCTGACCCAAATAGTTTTTCGATCGAGGATCTGACATTGCTCTGGAAATTACTCTTGCATAATAATGGACGAAAAGTCCTGCCTGCAATAACTAGGTACATCGATCAGCGGTATCAAAACTATGACAAATGGATTGGTGCACTTGAAAAAACTGAAATCCCGACATTGATATTGTGGGGTGATAAAGACCCTGTCGCTGTGTATGAAATGGCCAATGCACTTAAACAAAAAATCAACAATGCAAAACTGGACACCTTGCCCGGAATAGGTCACTACCCTATGATCGAAGACTCTGGAAATTGGAGTCGGTCCATTATAAATTTCATTAAATCAAATAGCTACTAGAATCAACAATATTGGCTTTAAGAATTAATACAGATTTATAGAAACCAATCAGGCTAATCATAGGGGTTCTACCTTATCTAATTCTTTAGTATCGGTATATTATTATTAAGCGCATCTATGATTTCATCCTGCCTGTATCTTTTCAGTAAGAGTTGCCTTTGCTGATTAGTCAAGCCCTGCGGATACCTGCAAGAAGAGAGCAGCCTGTTTAGTTCTTCTTCATCAAAGGGGTATCTGCAAATGAGTAATGGATTGCCTCTGATCCCAGATGTCATGGATAAAATACCGACTGCTGTCAGTCCTATACCAAAGGTTAAACTTTCTCCCTGGGCAGTTCCTCCTTCAGTTAAGGTCACAACTCCGATACTGGCACTTACTATTCCTGACATGACTAGTATTGCGCCTCTCGCTGGTGCTTCAAGTTCTTTTAAATGGATTTTCCGAGTATCAGAAATATGTGTTTTATAAATTTTTGAATTATAAAGAAAGTATAGTGTATCTTCAGAAAACTCTAATAATTCAGCGGTCACGTTGCGATTATCTGTCAACTTTATTTTTGACAGGACCCCATCTGGAGATGTTGAAGGGTACATGCTCATACAGGATATTTGGAGCATTGATAATAATATTAAATAATATTTCATTAATCTCCGGTTTCGTTTTTGTTAATCACAGGAATCATGGTTTCAAAGAAAAAGTCTTCCATCGTTGCTTTTTCACAATGCCATTTCTTGAATAGATTCCGGATCAATGTGTTATCCAATGATACATCTTCAATCAGCGCTTCCCCTTCATCCGCAAGCAACCAGTC
>JAHHJO010000515.1:0-3611 GCA_018680275.1 Bacteroidia bacterium | reverse complement strand
GATATGGATTGTGACGGAAGGAGGACTCTATACACTTGATGTAGAAGAAAATAAGGTCCAGGACAGGTTTTGGAGAAAAGGCAATGGAAAGTATTATCTCCCTTTCGATAATATTCATCATTTGCATGAGGACGATAATGGAAGCTTTTGGCTTGCAACATCCGGGCATGGGCTTGTTAACTGGAATCCTGAAAATGGAGATTATTTTCAATTCACAAGGGGAAACGGGATCACAAATAATAACCTGCATGGAATATATGAGGATGATCATAAGCACTTATGGTTTTCAACCGACTATGGATTAAACAGATTCAATAAAGAAACACATGAGGTGTTTTCATTCCTTGAAAAAGATGGTATTTGCCACAATGAGTTTAACAGGATATCTCATACCAACGATGATTCCGGGAACATTTACTTCGGAGGCCTTAATGGAATAACAGTCTTCAATCCTGACGATTTTGTGAACCTGGAATCTGAAAACAACCCTACAATGGTTATAACAGACTTTCAGCAGTTTGTAAGCCACGAGAAAAAACTTGTCGATAAGTCAGCAGATTTGAAACAGACCGGGGAGATTGTATTAGACCCATTTGATCCCTTCTTCAGGCTTTCATTTAATCTATTATCATATGAAGACCAGGATAAAATAAGGTTTGCCTATAAATTTGATGAACCCGATCAGGATTGGCAATACCAGGACGAAAACTATCTAAGGATTTCACATTTAAAATATGGTGATCATCTCCTCCGTATTAAGGGACAAGGGTCCGATGGTAAATGGTCAAGCAATGAGATAGAAATAAAAATAAAACGACTGAGACCCTATTACCTGAAACTCTGGTTTAATGTTATTGTTCTTGTGGTTTTAGTGCTATTAGCATTTGCCGTATATAAATTCTGGAGCTCTAATGAAAAAAGGCGACAATACAGGCTCAAGAAACAGATAGAGATAAGGACAGAAATGATTAAAAAGCAAAATGAGATCCTTGATGCACAGGCTAAAAAACTACAGGCACTGGATAAGCTTAAAACGAATTTCTTTACCAATGTAGCTCATGAACTCCGTACACCTCTCACCATCCTTTTGGGTCCTTTGGGATCAATCCTGAAAAGCAATCAACTGGACGAACGTAATACCATGTTATTACAAAATGCCAGGGAAAGCGGTCATAACCTGTTGGCACTGATTAACCAGATCATGGATCTTAGCAAGTTTGATTCAAATCAACTTAAGATAAATGAAAGACCGGCAAATTTATGGAAAGTTGTTGTCAGGGTATTCATGCAATTTTCAGAAAAGGCACTTATCCAGAAACAAGAACTCAAATTGGATTTTAATTGTGACAAGGATTTGATCATTCTAATAGACCGTCAGAAATTCGAACGCGTTATTTATAATTACCTTTCCAATGCGATCAAGTTCACACCTGCAAATGGTAAAATCATACTTTCAGTCTATGAAAAAGAAGGAAACATAATTTTGTCTGTCAAGGACTCAGGCATTGGCATCGACAAAGAAGATCAGGTTCATATTTTCGACAGGTATTTTCAATCCAAGAACAAAAGTAGTGCTTCTGATAGTGGCACTGGTATTGGATTAGCAATCGTTTATGACTATGCTAATTTATTCAAGGGCAAAGCATGGGTGAAAAGCAATATTAATGAAGGTACCTCCTTCTTCTTTTCTTTTCCAAAGAAATTTACGGAACTGCAAGTCGAGGATAAAATCGTTTTATCTCCTGAATCCCTGAAATCTACGACTAACAATTTGATTTCAACAGACAGGATGAAAAGTCCATTACATTTAGATCAAAATGCAGAAAAAGAAAAACCTACATTGCTCATAGTAGAAGATAATCCTGATTTACGCAGTTATTTAACCATAGTGTTCCGGGACAGGTACAAGCTGGTTGTAACCCGAAATGGCCAGGAAGCACTTGACCATCTTTCAGATTCAGATAATATCAATATGATTGTTACGGATCTTATGATGCCGGTTATGGATGGATATGAGTTGATTGATCAATTAAAATCAAATGACGAAACCAGGCATATTCCATTAATTGTAATTTCTGCTAAGGCTGATGTAAAAGACAGGCTTAAAGTTTTGAGGGTAGGCGTTGATGATTATCTTGTTAAACCATTTGATGAAGAAGAACTTCTGATAAGAGTTGACAAGTTACTCACACAACAAAATACCAGGGCAAAATATGTTGCCAAAACTGAGAACTCTTCAATTCAAAGTGAAAGAATAAGTCAAAAAGAAAGTGAATGGTTGGCAAACATGGAAAAGCTCGCATTCGAAGCAATGCCAAAACAGATACTAAGTGTGAATTGGCTTGCTCATAAATCTTACCTGAGCGAGCGTCAGTTCAGAAGGCGACTTATGAAAATTACCGGTTTAAGCCCACAAAAATACATCAACCAGCTTAGATTGCAAGCCGCCAGGGAAATGCTTGAAAAAGGGCAAAAAACAACTATTCAGGAAGTGGCTGTTGCTGTTGGATTCAAGGAATCAACGTCTTTTTCAAGGAGCTACAAAAAGTACTTTGGAAAATCTCCCTCCAGGCATTTCATGCCTAAATAGGTCAAGTGGTTAATCTATAATACTGTATTAGTCCGATTCTGTACATGTTCTGTCCTTTTTAGTCAGGTCAGATACCTTATATTGTATATGTGAGATTCATTTCATTAAACCCTTATCCAATGAGTGATTTTGATGAAATAATAATCGGTGAATTTTTCCCTCAACCTGTAACTGGAAACAAGACTTTTGTTTCAGTATATGCCCATCATCCTATTCATGGTGAAGTATCATTGATCAATGAACAAGAAAACTTGAATTTAAAGGAAGTGTTTGACCTGATTTCTGAAGGTGATGCTATTGAGTTAGAAGTGTCAGACCTGGATTCCGGAAAATATCTTGCGAGGATAATGATCGGAGATAATGAGTTTTATCGTGTAATTCTTATCGACCACGGGTAGTCGAGGTATTGCTAAAGGAGATTTGCAGGGAACACAAATACTTTAAATCCTTATTTTCCAAGTGAACAGGAATATATATACCCATTATATTTTTAAGTATCGAATTGATCATTAATTCCATCTTTAATTATTTTTGAATGGAATTAAAATCCTGATTTGAATATCCTTCGTTTTATTGTAATAAGTTATTGTTTTTTTCTGTCCACTTCCCTGGTCAGTCAAAAAGATTCTTTATCCCCTCGAATTGCAAATTATCATATTGAAGTTGTACTTGATACAGCAGATAAAACGCTGAATGCTCAACAAAAGATCATATGGCATAATAGAACAGCAGATACGATCACCAAACTTTATTTCCATTTGTACTATAATGCTTTTAAAAATTCTGAATCTACCTTTTTTAAAGAAAGAGGTATTCCTGAGTTTTTAACACAAGGCATTGATGAAGATTGTGGATGGTCCTGGACACAGATCCGGCATATTAAGGATCAGGAAGGTAACGATCTTAGTGATTCCTGGTATTATGAATCTACTGATGATAATAACGAATCTGACGAGACGGTTTTCAAACTGGAACTTGAACAGTTTGTATTACCAGGTCAATCGATCGAATTAGACATAGC